>JBKPPE010000405.1:0-5182 GCA_046733375.1 Acidobacteriota bacterium
ATAAAGGGTCGACTAGCAATTAGAGAGAATGCTTCGTGTGCGCTGCTCCCAATTGAATTCTTAACTCGCTCGCTACCGCTCGCGGTTCTGTACCTCTTTCAAGAACCTCGCATCGAACGCGCGCGGCAAAAGATCACCGATGTTCACTTCCTGACGCTGTCCGCGAAGATTCGCCAGAGTGATTTTCGCCTGCTTGCAATACTCCCAAATAATTTGCCGGCACGTGCCACACGGCGGCGTCAACTGTTCGGTGTCCACGACAACCACCAAGTCGGTGAAGTCACGTTCACACTCGGACAACGCTTTCCAAATTGCCACGCGTTCAGCGCATACCGTCAGTCCGTAGCTTGCGCTCTCGATATTGCAGCCGGTGTAGATCTTTCCTGCTTCAGTGCGCAGCGCCGCACCTACCAGGAAATTCGAAAATGGCGCGAGTGAACACGTGCGCGCCTTTGTGGCAATCTCAACTAAGTTATCTGTCTCGCTCAAATCCGGCCTCCAACTTCGATGTCTCGGGCCAGCCTCTCGCGAATCTTTCCGCTAATCAAATCAATGCTCACAAGATTATGACCACCCTCGGGAATAATGACGTCCGCAAAACGCTTCGACGGTTCGACAAATTGAATATGCATCGGCCGCACCGTGGCAATGTATTGATCGATGACTGAATCAAGCGTGCGACCGCGTTCAGCGATGTCACGTCGCACGCGGCGAATGAAACGCAGATCATCGGGCGTATCGACAAAGATTTTGATGTCCATTTGTTCGAGCACACGGGGCTCGGCAAAAATCAAAATGCCCTCGACGATAACGATGGGTTTCGGATCAACTCTCGTCGTGGCCGGCAAACGCGTGTGCGTCTTGAAGTCATAAATCGGCAACTCGACCGGCTCGCCCGCGTTCAGTTTCTTCAGGTGATTCACGAGCAAGTCGTTATCGACCGCATCCGGATGATCGAAATTCGCCGCGTTCCGATAGTCGAGCGGCATGTCTTTCAAGTCGCGGTAGTAAAGATCCTGCTGAATGAAGACAACCTCATCCGCGCTCACGGATTCGAGAATCCGGTTTGCTACCGTCGTCTTGCCAGAACCCGTGCCGCCACAAATGCCGATGATCATGATCGAAAAGGCGTACTTTGTGCTTGGTACTTAGTGCTTTGTGCTTTGTGCTTTGTGCTTTGGTGCTGTGATCTCTTTGCCGCGGCCGGCTCAACGTCCCAAAACACATCAAAGCACAAAGTACCAAGCTCAAAGCACGGATCTTCAAAGCCGCGGAATTACTCGTCGCAACAACTCGGTAAATTGCTCACGTACCCGCTCGCCGGTGGCCATCACCTGACTGTGATCGACCGGACGATCGGAGACGCCGGCCGCGAGATTGGTGATGCACGAAATACCGACAACCTTCATGCCCATGTGTCGCGCGACAATTGCTTCCGGCACGGTACTCATGCCGACCGCGTCTGCGCCGAGTGAACGCACCATGTGAATCTCAGCAGGAGTTTCGTAACTTGGCCCAGTCAACGAGGCGTAAACGCCGCGGAACATCTGCATACCCATCGACCGCGCTTCCGCCAACACAACGTCCTGCAATTCCGGCGCGTAGCTGTTGCTCAAATCCGGAAAGCGCGGCCCAAAGCGCTCGTCGTTCGACCCAATCAGTGGATTCACACCCATCAAGTTGATGTGATCGGTAATCACCATCAACGATCCCGGCGTGAACTCCACATTGAGGGCGCCCGAAGCGTTGGTCAGAATCAAAGTCTGCACGCCGAGGAGTTTCAGCACGCGAATCGGGAACGTCACTTCTTCGAGCGAATAACCCTCGTAAAAATGAAACCGTCCTTGCATCGCGGCCACGGCTGACTCGCCGATTTGGCCGATGACCAGCCTTCCGGCGTGGCCTTCGACTGTGGCATGCGCAAACCCGGGAATTTCGTCGTAACGGATCGGCGTTGCATGGGTTAATTCGTCCGCGAACCCGCCGAGGCCGCTGCCAAGCACTACCGCCACCGAGGTTTCGGTCTGAGTGCGCGAGCGAATCAGGCGCGCAGCTTTCTCTGCGCGATCGTAAAGAGATGTGGTTGAGTCGGGTCGGGATGACATTTTATTCGAATAAAGACATTACAACATTTAGCTCGGCACGCGCTATACCGAGATGGGTTGGCGTTACCTTTCCTTCTCGTAGGGAATTCCGATGGCTTTGGGCGCGCGAGACTGACCGATGAAACCGGCCAACACGATGATCGTAACTACATAGGGAATCATCTGGATGAACTGCACGGGAATGTCTTCGCCGGACGGAAGCTTCGCCACACCCTGCATCTGAATTGTGAGCGCGTCAGCAAACCCGAAAAGCAAACATGCGAGCATCGTCTGGACCGGCCGCCACTTGCCGAAAATCAACGCAGCTAGCGCGATAAAGCCGCGACCCGCAGTCATGTTGCGCGTGAAAAGCGAGGACTGACCGATCGATAGATACGCGCCCCCGATTCCGGCGAGCACGCCGGACAAGATGACGCCGAGGTAGCGAATCCGGTTGACGCTCACTCCAGCGGCGTCAGCAGCTTCCGGGTTTTCGCCGACTGCGCGCAGACGCAACCCAAACGGCGTACGATACAAAACGTACGCTGTGATCACGACGGCAAGTAATGCCAGCAGGGTAATAACCGAAACATCCGTGAAGATTCGCCACGGCGGCATGAACGGTACGAACCGATCAAGGTTCGGCAGCAAATGCTCTTTCGCAATTTGCGGGGTTGAGCCTGACGAGAGAAACAACGCGCCACTCAGAACTGCCGGCAAGCCCAGGAACATGATGTTGATGCCTGTACCCGTGACGACTTGATCAGCTTTGAACCGAATGCACGCAAGGGCAATGATCATTGCCACAGCGACACCGGCAACGATTGCAGCGCCCAGGCCAATCCATGGGCTGCTCGCGTAAAACGTGACAGATGCAGCCGTGAATGCGCCGGCCAACATCAGGCCCTCCAACGCGATATTGATAACACCCGATCGCTCAGAATAGAGGCCCCCGATCGCAGCGAGCACCAAGGGCGTCGCCAGGCGCAAGGTCGAAAACAGCAGCGAGAGGTTGAAAAGTTGCCTCATTAAAAAATGTGGTTTGTACTTCGCGCTTTGTACTTTGTTAGCCAGGTAGACTTAGCGCGTTCATCCACAGAACGAAGAAAGGCGTTGAGTTTTGGTGATAGTTGCAGCACCAAACTACGAAGCACTGAGTTCATCTTTCAGACCTTTGCTCGTTTCATCAGTCCAAACTTTTTCAGTGGTCCGCGGAACATTGCTTCGGCAGCCACAAAGACGATCACAATTCCCTGCAGCATATCGACGATGTCTTTTGAAACGTGCATCGTGAATGCATCGACGAAGATGCCGCCGCGCAGGAGAATCGCGAACAAAATCGCCGCGATGAAGACACCGACCGGATGATTACGGCCGAGCAACGCTACGGCAATGCCTACAAACCCGTAATTCGCCGAGAAGCCGTCATAGTAACGATAGCGATAACCCAGCACTTCATTGATGCCGACCATGCCGGCAAGTCCGCCGGAAATCGCCATAGCCAGAATAATTTGTTTGCGAATCGAAATTCCGCCGTATTCCGCCGCCGACGGATTCTGTCCAGTGGCGCGAATCTCGTAACCCCACTTCGTCTTCCACAACAGCACGTACACAAATACACACGCGAGGATGGCGAGAATGAATGCCAGGTTCAGCGGAATTCGTTCAGGCAATCCCGGAATGAATTTTCCGAGCCGCGCGATGTGTGCCTTTGAACTGATCTCGGCGGATTGCATGATCGCGTCGCCGGGGATTTTGTAGTGGTACTGCGTGAAGTAACTGACCAAAGCGACGGCGATGAAGTTCAACATGATCGTGTTGATGACCTCATGCGATCCGAACCTGGCTTTTAGCAACCCGGGGATGCCACCCCAAATCGCTCCTGATCCGACAGCGGCGATGCAACACAGCGGCACCAGGATCAGCATCGGCAAATTCGCGTAAGGTGTGTTGACTGGAGGTGCGCCGGGGACGCCGACTGCAATGCCACCAAATTTGATTCCGACCCATGCGGCGGCAAATGCTGCAACGTACAGTTGTCCTTCCGCTCCAATGTTCAGTAGTCCACAACGGAAGGCGACCGCCACTGCCAAACCGGTGAAAATCAACGGCGTGGCGAGGAACAATGTGTAGCCGATCCCGTCCGGCCATGAAAACGCGCTGCCGATTAGTAGCTTGTAAGTTTGAATTGGACTGTCGCCGATGATGAAAACCACGATGCCGCCAACAATGAAAGCGGCGACTACGGCGATTAGCGGAAATAAGATTTCGCGAAGAAGTTTCATCCGATTTTTGATTTGCGATTGTTGATTTGCGATTTAAGCGCCCCAATTGGCAATCGCAAATCCAAAATCGAAAATGCTATTTGTGACCTCCGGTCATCATTAAACCGATCTCTTCGTTAGTGGTGGTTTTCGGATCCACTTCACCAACGATCTGGCCATTGTGAATCACGAGCAAACGATCGGAGAGTGCCGTGACTTCTTCTAATTCAGCCGAGACCAGGAGCACAGCGCAACCTTCGTCCCGCAAGGCGACGATTTTGCGGTGAATGAATTCGATCGCGCCGATGTCAACGCCGCGCGTGGGCTGCGACACGAGCAGAAGCTTCGGCGGCAGCTCAAACTCACGACCAATGATGAGTTTCTGCTGATTGCCGCCTGACAGCGCACGTGCCGGCAGCACCGGATTAGGCGGGCGCACATCAAAATCGCGAATCACCTGCTCGGTGCGGCGACGAATTGCCTTCTCGTCGAGAAACACATCGCCCGGTCCAGTGACTGCTGGCTTGCGATAATGCACGCCGAGAATCGTGTTCTCAGCGAGACTCGAATCAAGCAGCAGTCCGCGGCGGTGACGATCTTCGGGAACGTGCGCAATTCCCAGTTCCTTTCTTCGGCGCGCATCAGCGACCGTGACATCGTTGCCCTCGAAACTGATTTTGCCCGTGATGTACGAGCCGGGAATCAAACCCGCGAGCGCTTCGATCAATTCAGTCTGGCCATTGCCCTCGACGCCCGCGATGCCGACGATCTCGCCGGCGCGCACTTCAAACGACATCTCATTTAAACGCTTGCGGCCGTCACGACCATTAATCG
>JBKPPE010000406.1:0-4252 GCA_046733375.1 Acidobacteriota bacterium
GGGCAATTCCAATCGTCGTTATGTGGCCCGTATGATCAGGTTCAAGTAAACCGATCACGAACCCGGCCATGGCGCTGTTTTGCATGACGACCCGATACGAAACTGATTCGGGTGAACCGAGCAGATATTCAAACGTGTCACGACTATACGCCTCGCCGTCGAGAAAACAGCGCTGATCCAATAGCCAACATTCATCAATTTGGGCCAGGGTCAGCGGCCGCAAATCGTATTGGGCGGTGGTTGGCGGGACGAGCGCGAGATTCGGGACAGCCACGGCCGATTGCTGCCGACTATTCGCCCACCATTTAGGCCTGAATTTCTTTAAGACTGCCATAACCCGATTGTTCTCGTCGCGGGAACCTGGAGCGTGGCGCCGATTATAGCCGGACAGGTTTGTCGAGTCCACGTCTGGACGTAAAAAACAATGTCCGTGCCTTTTGCTTCAAACGATAAGCATGCAGTCGCCGTAGCTGTAGAAGCGGTAACGCGCGCGGACGGCGTGGCGATAAGCTTCGAGCACGAGCAGTCGTCCGGCGAACGCGCTCACCAGAAGCAGCAGCGACGAACGCGGCAAATGAAAGTTTGTGAGGAGCGCATCGACGGCGTGAAATCTATAACCCGGCGTAATCGTAAGATCCGCCACGCTGTTGGCGGCGAGAACTTTTCCGGATTCTGAAATGGACGATTCGAGCGCGCGCGTGGTCGTGGTGCCTACCGCGACGACTCGTCCGCCCGCGCTGCGACAATCGTTAACGACGCCCGCTGCTTCGTTACTAATCACGAATCGTTCCGCGAGCACATGATGGTTCGCAACATCATCGACGCGCACGGGCTCAAATGTTCCGTAGCCGACATGTAACGTTATCTCAGCGACGCGAACGCCCTTTTGCGTGAGTTCTTCCAGAATGTGCGGAGTGAAATGCAAGCCTGCCGTCGGTGCGGCGATGGCGCCCCTTTCCTGCGCATAGATCGTTTGATAACGGTATCGATCGTCGGGCGCGGCGCCCGCGTCGCGCTTGATGTAAGGCGGTAGTGGAGTCTCGCCAATTTCTTCAATGACACTCAGCAAATCGCCGGAAGGTTCGAACTGGATAACGCGCGTACGATCGTCGAGCACTTCTACGACCGTGCCCGTAAGTTTCGAATGACGGAATTCAAGCTGACTGCCTACTTGAAGCCGCCGTGCTGGACGTGCGAGCACCTGCCATTTGCCGGCCTGTAGCTCGCGCAAAAGTAGAATCTCGATACTACCGCCCGTTGGTATCCGACGGCCTAACAATCGAGCGGGAAAGACTTTGGTGTTGTTCAGGACAAGGCAATCGCCGGCCTGCAGGTAATTTGGCAGGGAACCGAAGCGGCTGTCTTCAAACCGTCCCGCCGCTCGATTGACTACCAGCATGCGCGAAGCATCGCGTTCCGGGAGCGGATGCTGTGCAATCAACTCCTCTGGCAGTTCATAGTCGAAATCAGAGATATGCACAGCACATTCGTGAAGCGGAACTTAGGAGAAACTGGCTGAAGGCACCTGCGGGTTGGGAGCCGCGATTGGATGTTCGATGTGCTCGCGGTGAAAGACGCCGCTCAGCTGCGCGCCGAACAAAAGCACGAGACTCGAAACATATCCCCAGGTCAGGACGGCAACGACGGCGCCGACTGATCCATAGACCTGCTCATAATTGAAATAACTCAGGGTCCACGCGAAGCCGTACTTGGCCGCTTCCCAAAGCAGGCCGCCAATCACGGCGCCGGGGATGGTGTCCCAGACAGTTACGTGCGCGTTCGGCATGAATCTGTAAACGATTGCGAAGAGCGCAAAAGTTACGAGCAGACTCACGACCGCAAAAACGATTTGCCAGAAGAGACTGCCCACCGTTGCCAGAACCGTAAAGTTCTCAAGCTGCCGCGGCGACAGGCGACCTGCGACATCCTGCAAGTAAACAAGAATTGATGTGACTAGAACCGAGGTCGACAGCAGCAGGCCAACTACTGCGATCATGGCCAGGGTCAAGGCGCGACCGTGCAGAAATGTTCGATGCGTTGTCCCCCAGACGCGATTGAGCGCGCGCTCGACGACGGCAAAAACCCACGAGCCTGCCCAAAGTACAATCACCGCGCAGGTAATGATCACGCCGGTGCTGACGCCGGAAAGTGACTTCAGCGTTTCCTGAAGGAACTTGGTCGAGCCCGGATAGACCTGCACTATCTGCGAAATCATATGAGTTCCGGCGGCCGCGCGATTACTCAGCACGAGCAACAAAAGCAGAGCCGGAAACAGAGTCATCAGGCCAAAGTAACTCATCGCCGCCGCGGACGTGAACAGATCGTTTTCGTGGAACTGATGCACGGCTTCCGAGATCATGCGTCGCCACGGCGAGCGATTACGGACGCCGAAAGAATGACGCGTTAATCTCTTCAAACGATCTGAAGTTGAGGTGGAAATTGACATTCGTTTAGACGCGGGACTTGTCCCGCGCACTGAATTCTTGCCGCACAAATGCGGCGTCCAAACAGATTTTAGGGAGAGTCAAACAAGCTCGGCGGTCGCTGTCCGGTTCTCATGCCGAAATGTTGATAAGCGAGTTGCGTAGCCGTGCGGCCGCGCGGCGTACGATTGAGAAAACCTATTTGGATCAAATATGGCTCGATGATTTCTTCGATCGTATCCTTCTCTTCATTAATCGCGGCTGACAAGGTATTGGCGCCGACCGGGCCGCCTTCGAACTTTTCAATGATCGTCGACAGAAGCTTGCGGTCCATTTCGTCGAGACCGTAGGTGTCAACTTCCATGCGATTCAACGCATCATTCGCCACTTCATGTGTGATGCGGCCGTCATAATCGACATCTGCATAGTCGCGCACGCGACGCAGCAAGCGATTGACTATGCGGGGAGTGCCACGGGCGCGCTTGGCAATTTCCCGCGCGCCTCCTTCCTCAATCTCGACGTTTAAGATGTGCGCCGATCGCTTGACGATTGTTTCCAGATCTTCATGCGGATAAAAATCAAGATGAAAATTGATGCCGAAGCGGCCACGCAGCGGCGCGCTGATCAGGCCCGCACGCGTCGTCGCGCCGACCAGCGTGAATTTTGGGACATCGAGTTTAATCGACCGCGCGCCCGGACCCTGGCCGATTACAAAGTCGAACGAGAAGTCTTCCATCGCCGGATACAGTTTCTCCTCGATAACCGGCATCAAGCGGTGAATCTCGTCGATAAAAAGGACGTCGCCTTCCTGAAGAGTGGTGAGCAGCGCAGCGATGTCGCCGGTCTTCTCAATAGCTGGGCCGGAAGTGGACTTTAATTGTGCGCCCATCTCGTTTGCGACGATGTGCGCCAGGGTTGTCTTGCCGAGTCCGGGGGGCCCCGTCAGCAAGACATGATCAAGCGCTTCGCGCCTCTTCTTCGCAGCCGCGATGTAGATGCGCAGATTGTCCTTCGCTTTCGATTGTCCGATGTATTCTGCGAGTCTGGTTGGGCGCAGCGACAGATCGAATTGACGATCTTCTTCCGTAGGAGTGGCGCTTAGCGCTTCTGCGGCTCTGGTTGCTTTGGGCATCGGCGATTGGAATTGTGAATGCCCGGAATGTTTGGGTCAACCCTCCGTGCCTCCGTGTGACCTTCGTGTCTCTGTGGGTAACAAATGTTGGGTAACCACAGAGTCACAGAGATCACACAGAGTCACGGAGACTAGACCTTAGCGAGCGATCTCAAACTCCGGCGCAGAATCACCTCAACCGAAAGATCGCCACCTTCATCGATCGCGTTCTTGACGGCTTTCTCCGCCGCCGCCTTTTGATAACCCAGATTCGACAACGCCGACAACGCATCGTCACGCATCGCGTCCGCTGAAGTAGCCGTGCCCGCAGCAGCAGCCTTCGCGGCGAACTCTTCTTCCAACGCAGGTGATGACAAGGCGGCGATCTTGTCGCGCAAATCCACGACCAGGCGTTCGGCGGTTTTTCGTCCCACGCCGGGAATCGCGACCAGCCTCACCAGATTGTTCGTGCGAATTGAAGCAATCATCTCATCCGCATTCATGCCTGACAGAAGCTTGATTGCCAGTCCCGGCCCGACGCCGTTGACGGAAATCAGTTGCATAAACAGCTCCCGCTCGCGCTGCGTTTTGAATCCGAATAACTGGATCGCATCTTCGCGCACATGTGTATACACACGAAGCTGGACCGGCGCACCAACTTCGCCCAATTCGTAGAACGTCGATAGCGGAATCGCAACGTCATAGCCGACCCCGCCAA
>JBKPPE010000407.1:0-5121 GCA_046733375.1 Acidobacteriota bacterium
TCACTTCCTGCGCGCGCAAAGCGGGACATGTGAAAAACGCGGGCGCCGCCACGAGAGCGAGCACAGTGATCATCTTTTTCATCGGTATTCTCCTTAACGTTGGTTAACCGGGCCCAGCTTATGGCGAATTAAAGCAGGCGAAGAACTGTCACTTTTTACAGGAAGCGGCCGCAACGGCTTCAAGACTATTTAGTACGCGGGAATTTATTGAACATCTTCTCGACTGATCTTCTGATGGGCTTATCGACGCGTTCGGCATCTTTTGCGGGATTGCCGCTGGGACCGTCTTTCAGCACATGCGTTGCGCTGGCCTGCCAAACGGTGTTCTTTGTTTTGCCGTCGACTATGTTGACCACGATGGAGCCCTTGGTCACGGCGTAACTGGAAAGACTCGTCACGGTGTTAGGCGATGCGGAGGTCCCCATTTTGTCTGAGAAGACCGGATATCCGATCTGAATGTCTGTGTTGCTGGCGGCAAAGTACGCGACGGTCAAATCGCCGTTGTCTTCGACCTTGGTCAGGCCTGTGGCAGCCATCGCCTGTTCGATCGAATCAACGATGATCCCTTGAATGATGGGATTGCCGGGCGGCAATGGTTTGTCCCACGCCCAAGTTTTGTAATTCGAGAAATTAATATTCGGATCAGCAGTGGCTTTCACTTTCTGACCCTGTGCGGCCGACGCCGCAACGATCACGATCAGTAGAGTGAAAAGCGTTTTCATAGGATTTAGGTGCCCCTTGCCGCCAGACCGCCGAGCTTTTCGAGTATCAGTCCAAACGCGGGTTGCGGAGACTGTCAATTTTGACAGTAGGCGGCGCGGACGAAACCCGCGAGTATGTGTGCGGCAAGCATCGGCGCGGACGGATAGAACAGCTCGCGCCGAAACTGGGGAGGAAATGCACGCCGCGCATTCTTTGGCGACAAGAGGCGTAGAGCAGCACCTTCCTGATGGGCCGGGGCGGGGGTGACTCGGCCCATCTTTTTGCCTTGCGGACGGATCTTGACCTCAAGCTTGTGATTTGAATCCTTCGACCTGCTTCGTCGGGCATTGACACACTTGAATAATCCACGACTGCCTTGACCAAACGCCGAAGGCGTTTACTACCTTCAGCCCAGGGTTGCGCGCGCCAGCGCGCTACCCTGGGTAATCAAGACGAAACAGATCCCAACCCTGAAAGGGTTGCAAATAGGTTCGGCTGCGAACGATTCATATTTGTAAACACCAATTCAACAGCGGTTGGCACTGTCTTCGGCAACCCCTGCAGGCTTGCGATTTCATGTTCGCTCATTACCCAGGGTAGCCGCGCTAGCGCGCGTCAACCCTGGGCTGGAGGTGGTAAACGCCTTCGGCGTTCATGTTCGCGACCCTCAACCGGCTTTGCTCACGACGTAGGTCGCTTCAGAATGTCGGCGAGAGCGCGCATGCGGTTCGCATCTGCTTCGCTCTTGGCGGTCGTCGCGTCCTTCTCTAACGCCGGCGCCATCTTCTTCAGGTTCGCGGTATCTTTCTTTTGAATCGCTGTTCGAAGTGCTGAAATTCGATCCGCTGACAGCGCTTGCGAACGTTCGAGTTGATCGATGTAAGCCTTGGCGACTGTGAGATTCCGCGGCCATTCGATCTTCTGTTGGTTCTGCACGTTCAATTCACCGACCTGAACGGTTTTCGCCGCGTCGATTTCATTCTGCGTCAAATGCTCCGTCGGAGTCAGCTCAAAAATATCCAAGCCACGCGCAATTTCCGAAGCGTAGATGCGGCCGTTGTACCAGTAGGCCGACCAATCACCACCGAGAACGAGCAGGTTTGGATCGATTGGCCCGCGATCGAAGTAGGCAATCTCGACCGGATGTGCGGCGTCGGTGAAATCCATCACCGAGATGCCGCCCTGATACCAAGCCTGCACTTCAATGTCCCGTCCCGGAATTGGAACCAACGAGCCGTTGTGCGCCACGCAATTTTCACTGTCGCCCTGGGCTGCAGGCATTTTGTAGTAGCCTGCGAACGTTAGTTTGTTGTTGTTCAGGTTGAATACGGCGTCCGCGCCCCAAACATTCGGATCATTCGCGCGACAGCGCGCCCCGAGGCCGCCGCCCCACTCATCGGTGAACACGACCTTCTTTCCATCATTCGAAAATGAGGCTGAATGCCAGTAGGCGTAATTCGGATCATTCACCGCGTCGATGCGTTTGGGGTTGGCTGGATCTTTGATGTCCAGCAGAATTCCGTTTCCTGAACAAGCTCCCGCCGCCAGTCCAATTGCCGAGTACACCGTAATGTCGTGACACTGATCCGTGGGAGACGGGTCACCCTTGCCGTGAACAGCAGCGCTGCTGATTCCTGCCAGCGCGCCCGATCGCGGATCCATGAACACGCGCGGGCTCGAAATTACCTTGGCGTTTTGCGGAGCTGCTAACGGAACCTTAATCACGTCGATGCGAAACAGTGCTGTGTTCGGATTCTTGTCTGGCGTTCCACCGGAACATCCCGGCAGCTCTTCGTCCTGACGGACGAAGGAGGTTCCCGAAACATAGATGTAGACATTCTCCTTATCATTGGGGTCGACAACGAGCGTGTGAGTATGCGACCCGCGACAGGTTTGCACCGCCGCGACTTGCTTCGGCGCTTTGATGTCAGAGATGTCAAAGATCCTCACACCACGGAAACGATCTTTCGAAGCTGCCGGTAACTGGTTTTGATTTTGCTGACCGGCGGGTGGAGCTGGCGGCGGCGGAAACCCTTGTGTGCCGCAATCGACGCGGCCGTTCGCCATTTCGACCGACATAAACATCAGATTCTTGTAAACAGAGGGGTCGCCCTGGCCACCCGGACAAATCATAGATGTCACCAGACTCGTCTTCGCCGGGTTCGAGATGTCATAGATGTTGACGCCGTAGAAGTTTCCGACAAACAGATGAGTGCCTTGGAACGCCAGGTCCGAGTTCGCGAAGCCTAACCCGGCCAGAGTAAGCTTCATCGCTCCGGGAACCTTCGAAGGATCGGAAATTCCAAGGACGGTGCTCAGTGACTTGTTAACTTTCTCGGCATTGGGATCGTTGGTCCCGAGGTCAAAAGCGTCCGGCTT
Organism: Acidobacteriota bacterium; assembly: GCA_046733375.1. Lineage (GTDB taxonomy): Bacteria > Acidobacteriota > Blastocatellia > Pyrinomonadales > Pyrinomonadaceae > UBA11740. Next base: position 3,082 of record JBKPPE010000407.1, read on the forward strand.
TTTGAGCAACGTAATGTGCTTGAGGCCCATCGACGTTTCGCCCGCGTCGTACACTCCCGGCGTCAGCTTTGCACGCGGATCGTTCGCGTCGGAACCCGTCATGCCCGCCGGCAGCGGCGGCGCCGGTTGCGGCGCGAACGGATTCTCGGGTTGCGCCGGCGTTGGCGACGGTGATGGTGATGGCGTTTGCGCGAATGCGCTTGCCGCTAACAAGAAAAAAGAAGCAGTGACTACGAGTAACAGATTAGTGCGTACGTGATTCATTTTTCTCCTCTTAAGGGTGTTCACCCAGCATGTTCTGCATGATTCTGATTTCGGCGCGTTGGCCGCTGTCGACGTCTGTGGCGAAATTGAAGAGTACCGCATCCTGTCCCGCGCCGGCAGTGTCGAACAAATCTTTGACCATAATTAAGGCACCGTTGTGGTGCTGAATCATTCCGGTCAAAAAGAGATGGTCGAATTCGGCGGCCTTTGCCTGTCGCAGTGCTTCCATCTGTTGCGGTGTAAGCATTCCCGGCATCATGTGGTGACTCGACATGTCCATGCCCGGCATGTTCATCCCGGACATGCCGGGCATCGGCATCGAAGTCGGCTCGCCTCTGGCTTCGAGCCAATGCTTCATAAATTTGATTTCTTCCGACTGTGAGTGCGAGATGCGCGCGCCAAGTAAGCGCAGTTCCTTGTTCGTCGTATGCGAATCGATGAGTGCAGTCATCTCAACCGCTTGCGCGTGATGCACGATCATCCCTTGCATGAACTCGACATCTTTTGGCGAAGCCGGAGGCAGCGTCCCTTTCGTTGTTGGCGGAAGCGTGCGAGTTGGCTGTCCCGGCGCGCCCGGTTGCACAATGACGGGAGCGTTGGTGTCAGTCTGTTGAGCATCGACCTGATGGGAAACGACGCACACCAGAGACCCAGCGGCTAGAAGCGCGCAAAAATGGAATCTGATCCCGCACATCTGAATTCTGATTTCTACCCCTGGAGAGGGTTAACTTTACCACAGTGAGCAACACGTCGGCATTGCACGCGATGGGGTTTAAGGCAACCGATAGCCGACTCTCCGCCGACAGACTTAAATTTTGCATTCTTATCTGCCGCCGCCGCGACCCGATAGACTTTGCGGCGGCACAGATATATCCTGCGCGGGCAATCATCACAATCAAAGGAGAGTCTCATGCGTAGTCGTCTCGCTCGAAGACCACTCTGTTTCGGAATCGCCGTTCTTGCCATCGTGATTGTTTCTTTTGTGCCGACGATGGGTCAGACCGTTTCGCCGGAACTATTTAGATCGCTTCAGTGGCGCAACATCGGTCCGTACCGGGGAGGCCGCACGCGCGCGGTGACGGGCGTGCCTTCGCAGCCGAATGTTTTCTACGTCGCGCAAGTGAATGGCGGTGTATTCAAGACGACTGATTACGGCCGAACGTGGACACCGATTTTTGACGAACAGCCGACAGGCTCAATCGGGTCGATCGCGGTTTCGATTTCCGATCCGAACATTGTCTACGTCGGTAGCGGTGAAGGATTGCAGCGACCAGATCTTTCCGTCGGCGACGGCATATACAAATCGACCGATGCAGGAAAGACTTGGACTCATCTCGGTTTGCGCGATGGACAACAGATTCCGCAGATCGCTGTCGATCCGCGCGACCCGAACCATGTCCTCGTTGCCGTCGCTGGTCATCCTTACGGCCCGAATGAAGAACGCGGAATATTCTTGTCAACGAACGGCGGCGAAACCTTCCAGAAGGTTCTCTACAAAGACGAAAACATCGGCGGCGCGGACGTGCTGTTCGATCCGACGAATCCGAGCATCGCCTACGCGTCACTTTGGGAAGCGCGTCAGGGCCCCTGGGAGAATGGTGCGTGGAACGGCAACGGCGGTGGCATCTTCAAATCAACTGATGGCGGAAGGACGTGGACGCAATTGGCTGGCGGCCTGCCGGATGGAATTGTGCAGGCGAACCTCGCGATTGCCGCCAGCGCGCCGAATCGTTTGATGGCGTCAGTGGCCGTCCCGAACGCGGTGAACCTTTATCG
>JBKPPE010000408.1:0-3604 GCA_046733375.1 Acidobacteriota bacterium
GCGCGCTTAAATGCCGCGAGCGCCTCGTCCTTCTGTTTTAGACGACTGTAAGTAATGCCGACGTTAAAGTGCGCTTCAGGCAAATTCGGATTGAGCTCAATCGCTTTCTTCAGTGGTGGCAAGGCATCGTTCAATCGTCCGAGATTGTTGTAGACCCAGCCGAGATTGCTATAGGCCTCGGCATAATCGGGCTTCAGTTCAATCGCCCGCTTCAGCGGCGCCTCAGCTTCGTTCCAACGCTTGAGCTTGCCGAGCGCATAGCCCATGTTGTTGTTGGCTTCGGCATCGTCCGCCTTCAGACGAATCGATTGACGGTACGCCTCGACGGCTTCCGGCAGCTTCCCTAGCTTGTCGTACATCCACGCGAGGTTGCTATACGCGTCAACGTAATCTCGTTTGAATTGAACAGCCTGCTTGTAAGCTTCGGCGGCCTCGGCGTATTTCTCCTGCCGGCGATAAGCGTCGCCGAGGTTGTTGTAAGCTTCAGCGTAATCGTATTTGACGGCGATGGCCTGCCTGTATGCGGCGATGGCTTCGTCGTACTTGTTGGCGTTGTAGGCCTCGACGCCTTGATCGAAATAGACGACGCTCAGCGCATTCTTCGCTTCCGTATTCTGCGGTTCTAGCGTCAGCGCTTTCTTGAGGGGCTCAATCGCATCGCTTGACCGATCCAATTTCAGATACGCATTGCCGAGTGCGACATAGGCATCGGCCCAGTCAGTCTTCTGCTCGGTTGCGGTCTTGGCCGCCTGCGCCGCTTCGTTGAACTTGCCGAGATTGAAATACGCTTCGCTGAGGTTCAGGTAGGCTTCCGGATACGTCGGCTTTTGCTTGATCGCTTTTTGGTAGAGATCGACCGCCTTGTCGTATTGACCAGCGTCGAAAGCTTCGTCGCCTTGTTTGTTGAGATCCTCTGGGCCTGCAACGCGACGTGGTCCGCCACCGAGTGGCCGGCCTCCGAGGTCTGAGTCTGTGCGTTCACCGCCACCGCTGGTTTCGCGTCCACCGCCGCTGGTTTCGCGTCCACCGCTGCCTTTGGTTTCACGGCCAGCGCCAGTTTCACGTCCGCCGCCCGTACCGCCTTGTCCGCCGGTCTGATGTTGGGTCCGGGCGACTGTCACACGCGCGACTGTTTTCTTTTCCAGTTTCCGCGCATGGTGCGCAACAGTCTTCGGAGCAGTAAACACGCCGCGACCAGATCGAGACTCAACGTCGGCCGCGCTCGCGAGCTCTGAACTCGAGCCGCCTGTGATGTCCTGCGCGAGAGAACTAATGGCCGGCAAAACGCCCGACATCAGTAATGTCAGCGCCAGTGCGGCGAAGCGAGAAGCTGTTGAAGAAACTATCATTCGATTGAGGCCATTTGGCCGATGCGTCAGTCTACTTGGCGGACGGCACGGCGACAAGCATTATAGTCAGTGGCACGGGCGTCTCACCCGTGAACAGGCGCAAGATGCGCGTGCCACGCGCGACAAGCATTAGACTGAGCATTCGCTCGCTTGCGTTTGCCACCGGCCCGGACATTTAATTGCTTCATGAATTATCGCGTAACCCGTAAGCGCATTTTTGTGGCTCTTATTGTCAACGTTGCGGCCATTGTCTGGAACGCTCGGGCCCAGGAATTCTTGCCATCCCCGCCCTCCGATAAGACGCTAATTTACATCCTGGACGGCCAGAACAATCTGGTCTCGCTGCCTTTCGAAACCGGCCGTACACCGCTGAAGATTACTGAAAAAGCAAAAAGTTCGAAAACGAGTTATCTGGAAATCAGCGGCGAAAAGGCGGCCACGACTCTTCCGGCAATGCCGCGCCTTTTCCTGTTCACGAATGAGCGCCAGGGGACACATCCACCGTTCATTGTATGGATGGAATCGCGGCGCGGTACCCGGCGCGCGACTGCCGTCACCCAGGCCGGAATGTCCGGATTTGCCATTGATTCCGCGCAAATAGTTAAGCCCACGGTCCGCGTGCTCGCAAAATCGGGCGATGAAGTCTTCATGGAAATACGGCCGCGGAGTTCGCTTGTACCGGGTGAATATGCGATTATTGGCGACGATCTGACACGAATTGCGACTTTTCGAGTCGCGCCAGAGTCGATTCCCTAATTGAAGTAGTAGAAAATGGCGACTGAATCTAATCCCAGCAGCACCGGGTTTTTCACCCCGATGAGAATTGTGACCGTTTGCGCGCTCGCAGCAATTGGCGTTGGTATCTGGTTGTCGAGCTCCAAAACGAATCAGCAACCAAATCAATCAGTCGCTTCGCCAACGCGGGTTGTGCAAACTAATCCTGCGGCGCCGAATACGGTCACTCCGAACGCAGCGCCACCGGTCGTTACGGCGGTGCAGCTTGCCGACAGCATTCGCCAAACAAAAGTGAAGACCATCGATGGTGGCTCTTTGAAACTGGCTGATTTTAAAAATAAAGTCGTGGTCGTGAACCTGTGGGCCACGTGGTGTGGACCCTGCAGGATGGAAATGCCCGACCTGGTGAAGTTGAACAACGAATACAAATCGCGCGGCCTCGTTGTCCTGGGTGTGGCCACGACGTACAACGAGCGTGACAATCTCGATCAGGTGAAGGAATTCATCAAGGCACAGAAAGTCGACTACAGAGTTCTTTGGGATGACGGAACTTTGGCGCAACCATTGGTGCAGAGCGTGAATGGCCGCAACAACATCCCGCAGAGTTTTGTGATCTCGCGCGATGGAAAGATCACTAAGCACTTCACTGGATTTAGTCCGATGTCCACGCCGGCGCTGATGCGGCAGGCCGTCGAAGACGCGTTAGCCGATAAGAGCAAAGTGTAAACGATTCAGCAGGTAATCAAGACCACCTGCGACGCGCAGGTGGTTTTATTTTGGATTCGAGAGCAACACTTTGAGTAGCAACGTCAAACAAAAGCTTCAGACGGAGTTGGACGAGCTGGAAACTGAACTGCGCGTTCATCTGCCGAAAGAGATCAAGCGCGCGCGCGAGTTCGGCGATCTGCGCGAGAACTCGGAATATCAAACTGCGCTGCAGCGTCAGACAATGGTCAAGGCGCGTATTCGCGAATTGCGGCAAAGACTCAGCGAAGTTGCATCGATCGATTTATCAAGAATCCCGCGCGGCAAAGTCGGCTACGGCTCGGTCGTGGTATTGTATGATGGCCAGCGTGAAGAAGAAGTGACCTACCGGCTGGTGACGCCTGAAGAATCCGATCCACCGTCAGGATTGATTTCCACCGTGTCGCCGGTGGGTCGCAGTTTAATGGGGAAAGAAGAAGGCGACGAAGTCAGCGTGACGACGCCGGCAGGCTCGCGTACTTTTGAAATAAAAAGCCTCAAAACGCTCCATGACGCGGAGGCCGGCTGAAGCAATCACCGTGACTCTCGCGACAGCGTTTTATTGACACCCTCACGAGCATTTTTATCACGGCGTAGACATGTTTGGAGCGAGCATAGGAAGAGCAGGGCAACGGATCATCGATGCGATGGTGCGTTGGCTGGCGCGCGGTCACATTAACCCGAACATGTTGACGTTCGTTGGCGTAGCTATAAACGTCACGTCAGGGTTGCTGTTTGGATTCGGCTTGTTTTTCTGGGCCGGCATTGTCCTGATC
>JBKPPE010000409.1:0-4134 GCA_046733375.1 Acidobacteriota bacterium
GACGATACTTTTGAGACAAAGCCATTCTTCATCTGATTTCCTGACGATCAGTCACCGCGAGCCGGTTGCTTATCGAGGCAATGACAGGTGCAGTTTGTTCTTCAGCAATTTATGATTCAACGCCAATCACTTTGCGCTTAATTGGCTGAACAGGAACGCATAAATGTCAGCGTTCTGCTCATTTCGTTGGCGCTTCGTCGAGCCGAAACCGTGGCCCGCGTCATAATCAACCCGCAACATAATTGGTTTGCCGCTCGCCGTCGCCGCTTGCAAACGTGCAGCCATCTTTGCGGACATCCACGGTTCGACGCGCGGATCGTTGATGCCGGTCACGAGCAGCACCGCCGGATACTTCACGCCGTCTTTGATCTTCAGATAGGCGTCCATCTCCAGTAGCGCTTTGAATCCTTCTTCGGTTTTCACCGATCCAAATTCAGGAATGTTGGGCACGCCGTTGGAAGTCATTTCCGCGCGCACCGCATCGTTTACGCCGACGGCATCGACGGCTGCGCCGAACAAGTCCGGACGCTCAGCGATCGAGTTGCCAATCAGGATACCCCCGGCGCTGCCGCCTTCACCGGCAAGGTGTGCAGCGCTCGTGTATTTCTCGTTGATAAGGTATTCCGCGCACGCAATGAAATCCTTCCAGGTGTTCGGCTTCGTTTTCTGTTTGCCGGCGAGGTGCCACTCTTCGCCGTACTCGCCGCCGCCACGCACGCCCGCCAGCGCCAAAATGCCGCCGCGCTCCAGCCACGGCAAGTAACCCGAAGCAAAAAATGGTTCCGTGTTGACGATGCCGTACGCGCCATAGCCAATCATCAGCGTCGGATTCATCCCGTCATGCTTCAAACCTTTTTTGGAGAGAATGACGAGCGGAACCATCGTGCCGTCATAGCTCTTTGCTTTAACCGAAACGGCATCGATCGAAGACATGTCGATCGGAATTGGCGGAATCAGTGTCGTGTCGGTTGCCTTTTGCGTGGCCGGGTTATAGCTGAAATATGCCGCCGGTTTCGTCCATGAGGTCAATCCGAACAACAACCCTTCAGTTTGCTGATCAGTCCATCCGATGTTCGCCGTTCCGTCATAAGGCAGTTTGATCAATTGCGGCGCGCCACCTTTGTAATCAACGCGCCAGAGTTTGCCGATACCGCCATCGAGTGTCTGCACGTACAAGGCGTCTTTCGCAGCGCCGCCGGCAGTAACGACAGCCTCGCTTGCCGGAAACACAACGTCGGCCTTCGCCACGTCAGGTTGGGCGAGATTTAGATGGACAATTTTGTAGCGCGGCGTGTTCTTGTATGTGAGTAAATAGGCGTCGTCGCCATGCAGATCGACGTTCGCGACCTCATCGTCAAGGGAGACAAACTTGCGCCAGGGAATTGGTTTCTCCGTCAGTTTGTCGACCGTTGTGAAGTAATACTCAGAGTTTGGCGACACGCCTGAGTTTACGATCGCAATGACATACTTAGATCCGATCGGAACGTACGCGAACGGCAGAGGCGTCGTCTCCATCTTGATCGCCGGGTTCACTTCGTACCCGAACACCGCCACATCGCTGTCGGGATTAGTTCCCAGCGTGTGCAGATACACGCGGCTCTTCTGGTAAAGCTCCGTGGCGGGCGCGCCGTCAGCCAACTTTTGCAGGCGGTTATAGACGAACGAATGATTGTCCGGCAGCCAGGCGCCGGCGCCGAACCGCGCGCGGTCGATGCGCTCGCCCATGTCCTTCCCGGTGGCGGTTTCGATGACGCGCATCTCGCCATTCTCTGAACCGCCAACCGAAATTGTGTAACTCACATATTTACCGTCGAACGAAGGATTGTAGGAATCGATCGAGTAACGTTTGCCCGCTTCAGAAAGTTTATCGGGGTCGATCAGCAATCGCTCGGCGCCTTTGAAACCCTCGCGCACGTACAGCCGTCGATCGTTTTCGCCCGGCGCCAACCGATAGTAGAAGTAAAAGTTGCCGGCGCGCTGCACACCTGATACACGCACGCCCGTGTCGCTCAGCTCTTCGAGCCGCTTCAGCAGTTCGGCACGCATCGGAGATTTATCGAGCTGGCTGCGCGTGTAATCGGCCTGGGCCTTCATCCACGCGACGAACTCCGCGTTCTTGCTGTCCTCCATCCAGCGATAAGGATCGACAATCTTCTGGCCAAAGTAAGTGTCAGTGACTTCGTGCACCGGCGCTTTCGGTGGGCCCTGTTGCGCGTATGTCGCAGAACTGAGCAGCGCGGAAAAAGCGATAGTAATTGCGATGCGTTTGTTTATTTTCATGACATCCTCCGTCTTGGAACTACAAACTATTTAGGGCACGCAGGCTCAGCAGCCATTGACGTTGCCGTAAGCGTTGGCAAACGATTTTCCTGGAGCAATCGGTTAAGCACCGGTAATCGTTCGTCAACCATTTGCCGCCACAATCGCACACTCGATCGCAGCGCTGAACATTGCGCGCGCGCGTTGTCGATTAATGTCTCAGCTGGTCGCATGTCGCCGCTCTGAATCATCGTCACGTAACGGTTGACGTCACGATTGATCGCGCCAAAGCCGGGCTCTGTGCTGGTGCCGTTCTGCACTTTTTCCAGATCGTTGTCGAACGTGGTGGCGGCTTCGCTCACGCTCCTGGTGGGCGATGTCTTCAACTCATTCAGGCGAGCACGCAATTTGGCGAGGTCGTTGTACGACTGAAAAGTAACATTCATCCACTCATCCATTTGGCGCGCCAGATCAGTCTGCGCTTCAAGATCGCTTGGCGAAAGATGGACGCGCGGATCGAGCGTCACGGTCAGCGGCTGTTGATACGTTTTGCCATCGACGGTGAGCACTACTTCATATCGGCCGGGAGCGACAAATGGACCTGGCGGTTGGTTGACAGGCGTAAGATTCGCAACTGCGTGGTCCGGCAGAGTGTATTCGATGTAATTGAGTGGCGCACCGCGAAAACTGAACGCCAGGGCATTTGGATGCGGCCACTGCAGGTTCCAAACGAACCGATTCAAGCCGGCGCGTTTTGAAAGCGCGTTCGGAGGTTCGAACCACCATTCAGGAACATTCTTCGGTCGCGGGTCGCGCGGCTCTGCGACGTCAGTGAATCGCCGGACAATGGTGCCGTGGTCATCGCGAATCTCGAGCGAAATATCTCTCGGCGCACTCTTCAAATAGTAATAAATGACCGCGCCGTCCTGCGGGTTATCGCCATGCGGCGTGTCTGGTGGCAGCGGCGTGTCCGGATGATTGTCCCAACGCGTCCGGGTTGCGGGAGCAGGTCTTAAAAGAGTCGCCGCGCCGAGTGAATCAATCTGTCGAAGCGGCGAGACGTCATCCAAAATCCAAAGCGCGCGTCCATAGGTGGCTGCGATCAGATCGTCGCCATGCACGTGCAGATCTCGAACCGAAGCAGTCGGCAGATTAAGTTGCAGTGATTCCCAGGTGTCGCCGCCGTTGAAGGAAACATAGGCTCCGTGTTCTGTGCCGCCGTACAGCAAACCTTTGCGTGCAGGGTCTTCACGAACCACGCGGGCGATTGCGTTCTCGGGTAAGCCGTTAACGATCTTTTGCCAGCTCTTGCCGCCATCGCGCGTCCGGAAGATGTAGGGTTTGTCGTCGTTCCGAGCCGCCGAAATTACGTATGCCACGTCGGCATCCGTGGCTGATGCCTCGATTGAAATGATGTTGCTGTTCGCGGGCATTTCAGCCGGCGTAACACTTGTCCAGTCCTTACCATCGTTACGCGTCATCTGCACCAGTCCCGTGCTGGTGCCAACCCAGATTTCGCCCGCGTCCGCAGCCGAGACCGCAAAGTCGGTGATGACTCCTGAGGCGTTTTCGCTAGGAGTCTTCTCAGTTAAATCGGGGCTAATCTCTTTCCAGGTTTTCGCCCCGTCAGTCGTCTTCAGCATCGATTGCATACCAACGTACAGCGCCCTGGGATCGCGCGGCGAAAACGCAAGCGGCGTTTCCCAGGTGTAGCGATGCTTTGCGCTGGGCGTGAAAACGGTCGCGAGTTGCCCCGTGATTCGATCGAGCCGCAGCACCGTACCGTACCAGCCGATTGAATAGACGACGTTCGGGTTCGACGGATCGGGCGCGATGTGGCCGCTTTCGAATGCACCCGTCGAAAACCAATCGCGG
>JBKPPE010000410.1:0-9766 GCA_046733375.1 Acidobacteriota bacterium
TGTCGGCACAGCCGCGCAAGTAAACGGCGCGGTCGTTGGGCGCGGTTGTCACATCGGACGATCCGCAATCGTCGGTCCGGGTTGCGTGCTGGGTGACAAGACAGCGCTGTCGGATTACACGCGCACGTGTCCGTGAGGTCGGAACCGCCTGCGGTAGGGCGGTTGATCTTTCATTAGAATTGAAACTGATCAGCTTAAATTAACCACCCACTACCGCAAGCGGTTCTGACAAGACCATGAACTTCGATTGCTTTCGCGCATACGATATTCGCGGTGTTTACCCGAGCGACCTCGATGAAGAGGCTTACTATCGCATTGCCAAAGCCTACACGCTCCTATTTCATCCAAAGACAATGGTTGTGGGACGAGACGCGCGCGAATCCGGTCCGGTTCTGCAGCAAGGTTTGACAGACGGATTTGTTGACGCTGGCGTGAATGTCGTAGACATCGGCGGCATCACAACTGACATGCTGTACTTTGCAGTCGGCTCGTCGGATGAACACTCGGGCGGAATCGTCGTCTCGGCTTCTCACAATCCCAAGGAATACAACGGCGCGAAGATGGTGAAGGAGAAAGCCGCGGCGATTTCCTCAGACACGGGACTCTTTCAAATCCGCGACATCATCAAAGAAGGTAAGGACAAAAACGTTACGTCCGGCAAGAAAGGCTCAGTCGAAAAGAAAGATGTGCTCAACGATTACGTTCAGCATGTCCTCGGCTTTATCGATTGCGATGCAATTAAGCCATTTCATCTGCTCGCAAACGCGAATTTCGGTTATGTGGGCGCGGGGGTTGACCTGATTGCCGCAAAGCTGGGATTGCTGACGACGCGGCTTAATTGGCAGCCCGACGGGACATTTCCGAAAGGCACTCCTGACCCGATGCAGCCCGCGAACCGCGCGGAGTCAGAAGACACGATGCGAAGTGGCAATTTTGAGTTCGCGGCGATCTGGGATGCTGACGCGGACCGCTGCATGTTCCTCGACGAGAAAGGCGAGTTCATTTCCGGCGCTTACGTCACTGCCCTGTTGGCCGACGTGTTGCTCACAAAGCATGGCGGCAACAACAAGATTATTTTCGACCCACGCGTGATTTGGCCAACGACGAAAGTATGCGAACAGCACGGCGCAACGCCAATCATCTCAAAGAGCGGTCACGCCTTTATCAAGGATCGCATGCGCAAAGAGAACGCGATCTTTGCCGGCGAGATGAGCGCGCATTATTATTTCCGCAAAAACTTCTACGCCGACAACGGCGTGATTCCCTTTCTGCTCGTGCTCGAGCAACTCTCACGGACGGGCAAATCGTTTTCGGAAACGATGCGCCCGTACATGGAAGGGCACTTCATGTCGGGCGAGCTAAACTATCGAGTCAAAGACGCTCAGCAAACGATTGCTGCGGTGAAGGAACATTTTGCGGGGCGCGGCACGGAAGACCTCACGGACGGATTCTCACTGACCGGCGATGATTGGCGTTTTAACATTCGACGTTCCAATACCGAACCGCTCCTGCGTTTAAATATCGAAGCGCATAAACCCGGATTGGTCGAAAAGACACTCACCGAGATCGAACCCATCATCGGCAGCAAGCCGCATTAGTTCTCGCGCAGTCTGCTGGTCTGCGTTCGAAACCTGCACAGGCACCCCTTGGGATAAAGCAGAGTCTGTCGGCACGCTCCTTGCCCACTTCCCTCGCGAGGCGAGCTCAACCGAACGTTCCAAATCAGAATCGAGGGATAGCGTGTATGGGGCTGATTCTTTTAATAATCCTGATTATTTTGCTGTTGGGAGCCGTTCCTGCGTGGCCGTACAGCAGGAATTGGGGATACGGACCGAGCGGTGGCTTGGGCCTACTGGTCGTGATCGTGGTGATCCTCTTGCTAATGCGAGTGTTCTAAGTCAAGACGCATTTACTCAAAGCAAGGACTCAAACCGTCCACCGCGGGAGGGACCAGTGTGTCCTTCCGTTAAACGTTGAAAGGAGGTTTGAATGACAATTCGCGACTTCTATGTCCACCGGCGGAAGGCGGAGACGCCACTCTTTCTCGAGGCGTTCCGAGCCTTGCCTGAGGACAAGTTGGATTACAAACCCGCGGAAAAATCGCCGACAGCGCGTCAAATCGTCTGGGTGATGACACGCCAGCTCAAGTCCTGCATCGAAATCATCACAGACGGGAAGACCGAGTGGACAGACTCTGAACCGCCGGCGCTCGACCAAATGCTTCAGAATTTCGAAGAGTGGTCGAAGACGCTCGTCGAGAGTGTCGAGAACATGACGGACGCGGATTGGGATCGCAAAGCTGAGTTCTATTACCAGGGAAAGCTAATGAAGAACGATCCGATCGGACCGTTTCTTTGGGCGATGCTCTTCGATGAGATTCATCACCGCGGCCAACTCACAGCTTATCTGCGACCGATGGGCGGCAAAGTTCCGGCCATTTACGGCCCATCAGCGGATGCGCAACCGAAGACGATGGCGATTGGTGGATAGATTTTTCATCCTCCCGGGCCACGAGCGGACTTGACTGCGAGCGGCTACGCAGATCAAATTCGCATCCATGCCAGAGCTCCCGGAAGTCGAACACGTGGTACGTGCTCTTCGCCACGTGATTGTGCGCCGCAGGGTTCTTGCGGCGGACATCCTCTTGCCGAAGCTTGTCCCGCCTGAAGGCAAGGCCTCGTTCAATCGCAAAATAAAAGGCTGTCGGATTATGGGCGTTCGTCGCCGCGGCAAGTTTATTCTGATCGACCTGGATCGGGCGCGCATGTTGTCGCATCGTCGCGCCGCGCGCACACGTCCAGGCTCCGGCAGCGTTTTGATTGTGCACCTGCGAATGACCGGCAAGTTTCGTTATCTCACGGTCGACGAAGACTTGCCGCGTTATGCCCACGTCGTTTTTTATCTCGACAACGATCGACGTCTCGTGTTCTGTGATCAGCGACAGTTTGGGTTGATGAAGCTCGTGCCTTATACGCGTCTGGCGGGCACGAAAGGAATTCGCGAACTCGCGCCGGAGCCTTTCTCAGACGAATTCAGTTTCGGTTATCTGAAGGAAACGCTGGGCCGCTCGCAAAGGAGTTTGAAAACGCTGCTGCTTGACCAGACGAAGGTGCTGGGATTAGGAAACATCTACGCATCTGAGGCGCTATTTCGCGCGCGCATCAATCCGTTCAAAATCGCGGCGACGCTTTCCGCTAAAAGAGTCGCACAACTTCATCAAGCGATCCGTGAAGTGCTGTCAGATGCATTGACCGACGGGTCCGCTCTGCGGGTCAACCTCGAACATCCCGAAGGCTTCTCGTACGGCGAAGCGTTCGAAGACTTCTGGCACGTCTACGATCGCGAAGGCGAACCGTGCGTGAAATGCGGCGCGAAGATTAAGCGCGCGGCACATGGTGGGAGATCAACTTATTGGTGTCCGAAATGTCAGCGTTGGTGAGCATCCACAGGCGAAAGAAAACTCGAGGGGCGCCGGGTCAATACCCGAGATTTTTGGACCGCGATTAGGAATCCCTAGTCTGCTTTTGCATTAGATTAGACCATCATCGACGAATATGGTGTTGAGGCGTGTATCGGCGTATATCATGTATCCCATATTTTGCATGAGCTGGAAAAGGGCATAGTTTTTCCGAACACTCGTGAAATCCATTGTTTCAATGCAAAAAAGCTCTGGACGGCAACGATCAAAATCAAAGTCATTCATGACAGTTAGGTCATATCCCTCAATATCGAGCGACACGAAGTCGGGGGCGGCGGAGAAGTTCTGTTTGATAATCTCGTTAACGGTCAGCAACGGCACTTTGATTACCTTTGTGATCTTGTATTCAGTGTTCTCATGACACTGTTTTGCGTGTTCAGCTGAAAAAGTGTTCAAGGTTTTGGCGGTCATCACATAGAAGTCCGCCTCGCAGGCTTCCCCATTGCCAATTCCGACGTTTAGCAAAACATCTCTGCTGCGCCGTTTTCGAAAGGCGGCGAACAACGACGGGTCCGGCTCAACGCAAACACCGATGCTCCCTTTCAGGTAAAAGTAATAAGTGTTACTTAGCATCGCGGGGTGATACGCCCCGATGTCAAGGTAAGAGGGTAGCGGTTTTTTCCGGATGACAGAGAAGAAAAAGTCTATGATGAGGTCTTCTCCCGATTGTGAATAGCTGACGCGCGCGCCGTCATCGGCGAGGGACGGCTGCCTGAGAAGCCTTCTGGCAATCCTGGCCTTGAATTCCTTTATCCCCATATAGGCACTCTCATCGGTCGCGCAACCGGACAATGAATATCAAAGTTTAGTGCCCGTTGGAGGGCGGGATTATTCGAGAGGAGTAGTTCCCTTTTCACTAGCACTCATAAATTGTCCAAAATAAAATCCGTCATCATCTGTCGCATGTGCTTCAAGAGCACCGGATCGGTCACGCCGTGACGTGATTTCGGATAGACCATCAACTCCACCTGCTTGCCGGCTTTCTGCAATTCATACAGAAACTGAATCGTGTTCGCCATGTGCACGTTGTCATCGATCGCGCCGTGAATCAGTAAAAGCTTTCCGTGCAGATCCTTCGCGTAATGCACGGGAGAGCTCTTCCAGTAACCTTCCGGATTGTTTTGCGGCGTGCGCATGTACCGCTCGGTATAAATCGAGTCGTAGTTCCGCCAGTCTGAAACCGTCCCGCCGGCAATTCCGATCTTGAATGTTTGACTGTGCGTTAACGCATAGCTCGTCATGAATCCACCGTAACTCCATCCCCACAACCCGATGCGCGAACCGTCAACGTACGGCTGTGACTTCAGCCAAGTGAAGCCATCCTCTAAGTCGCGAAGCTCCAGTTCGCCAAAGTTCTGATACAGCGGCCACGCCGAAGCGGCGCCTTTGTCGCTCGCCGTCCGGTTGTCGCAAAACCAAATGATGTCGCCCTTCTGCGCCAGCATCTGATGCCACATAACGGTCGTGCTGCCCCATGCGTTTCGCACTTGTGGTGCCTGCGGCCCGCTGTAGGTATAAGACCAGACCGGGTATTTCTTCGACGGATCGAAATCTGGTGGCTTGATCATCATCGCTTCCAAGGTGACGCCGTCGCGCGTCTTCACGTTCATGAATTCGAGCTTGCCCAGTTTGTAGTGCGACAGCGCGTCGACCTTGTTTTCGTCGATGACCCGCACGAGCTTGCCCGCCGAATCATAAAGCCGCACCTGCGTCGGCGTGTTCACATCGCTCCACGAATCGATGAAGTGCGTCGCGCCCGAATTGAATGAGGCACGATGCGCCCCTTCAGTCGAGGTCACACGCGTCATGCCAAGGCCGTCGAACTTGATCGCATATTCATGACTCGCAATGTAACTATGTTCGGTGCTGCTGAAATAAAGCGTCCCCTTCCCTTCATCGATTCCGTCCATCCCGCGCACGTCCCAATCTCCCTTTGTTACTTGCGCGACTAGTTTGCCATCCGGCGCATAATGGTAGACGTGCGTCCAGCCACTCCGGTCGCTCATCCAAAGGAACGAACCGTCTTTCAACCAGCGGATGCCCTCGTCATTGATGCCAATCCATGCCTTCGTCGTTTCGCGAAAGAGGTTAGAAGTCTTGCCGTCATCCGGATTCGCGGTGTTGAAATCGAGGAAAGTCTGTTCGCGGTTTTGCGCCAGGAACCAAACCTTCTTGTCGTTGGGAAACCACCCCACGCGCACAATCAAAAGGTCTTCGGGCATGTACTTGCCGGTATCGACCCACTTAACGTCGCCGCCCGCGGAATCGACAATACCAAGCTTCACGATTGGATTCGGATCGCCGGCCTTCGGATAAGGCGTCAACTCCAGCCGTTGATCTGTCGGAATGTGATCGACTACGGGAAAATCCGGAACGGGACTCTCGTCGAGTCGCAGAAAGGTAATCTTCGTAGAATCCGGACTCCACCAGTACGCGCCAAAGTTGCCGCGGCCGTAAAGCTCTTCCTGGTAAACCCAATCGAGTCGACCGTTCAAGATTTTGTCGCTGCCGTCGCGGGTCAATGCGCGTTCGCGTCGCTGCATAGTGAGGTCTTCAACATAGAGATTTCCACCGCGCACAAAGCTAACCATGCGCCCGTCGGGACTGAATCCTTCGCCGACTTCTTCGTCAGGATTGCTCGTCAGACGAACAGCGCGATCGCTGCCGAATTCATAGTAAAAAAGGTCGTTCGCGTGATTGAGCAGCACCGCAGTTTCAGACGAATTCATCTGGTAAGAGGCCTGATTCGCAAGGCGATGCGCCGCTTCCTTGCTGAATCCGGGCAAAGCCGCGAATGCCGTTTCCATCTTTACGCCGTCATAGAACGGTTCGGATTTGCCGGTGACGGCATTCACCTTCAACAGCTGCGGAAATGCGTTGCGTTCTTTGCTCGTGACGATGTAGTGCACGCCATCTTTGAGCCAACGTGGACTCGAAGGCGTGCCGTTAAAGTTCACGCGCTTCTGCGGATCGAAAATGTCATCGATGGTGAGAAGTTTGTTTTGAGCGAAAACGCTCAGACCTTGGATCGCAAACAGAACGAAAACGAATACGGGAAAAAGACGTTTCTGCACAGTAGTCTCCAACAAAAAAGATATGATTCCGGAAGGTTATTCTACTTCGCGCGGAATCAACCGCTTAATTAACGGCGTCAGCACGGCCAGCACCAACGCACCCGCCAGCGTAATGCCCGCGAAGATCGCAAAGCCTCGGGTTAACACCGCCGTGTCGTTGCCTTCAAACAATTTGGTCGTGAGGCCGGCAATGTAGCTGCCGATCGAAATAGATAAGAACCAAACGCCCATCATCAAACCAACCATTCGCGCAGGCGAAAGTTTCGTTACGGTGCTCAACCCAACCGGGCTCAGACAAAGCTCGCCGAAAGTTTGAATCAGGTATACGACGATGAGCCAAAGCGGACTGACGCGTCCTGAAGCAGCCAGCATTGACGCGACCGTAATCACCACGAAAGCGAATCCCGCGAACAGCAAACCATAAATGAACTTGCCTGGACTCGATGGCTGTCGATCGCCGAGTTTCTGCCATAAGGCGGCGAATATCGGCGCAAAGATAATGACGAAGATCGCCGGTACGGACTGGAACCAGCTCGAAGGATACTGCCAGCCGAAGATTGTCGTCTGCGTCAGGCGATCTGCGAACAGTGTTAGGCTCGAGCCGGCTTGTTCGTATGTCATCCAAAACAGAATCGAAAAAACAAAGAGGATGAAGATTGCGAGCACGCGCTTGAGCTCATCTCCCGCCAACAGCCTGGTCGTACCGAGCAGATAACCTGCGAAGAAGCCCACGACCAGTGGAAACAGTGCTGACACAAATCCGCCGCCAATGAAGTAACCAAGCGCTGCCCCAACGATGCCGCCCACGATTGCCAAGCCCAATGTCAGAAAGTCAAAACCCGCAGGAGTTTCGATCGAAGGATTCTCTGCCCGGCGGTCCGGCTGGTTTCCAACCGCGCGCAGCCGGTGCCTCCCGATAACATACTGAATTAACCCCAGCGTCATGCCCACGCCAGCGGCGCCGAAACCCCAGTGCCAGGCGCTGTTTGGATCCATGCCGATTGACGAAATCATGCGGCGAAACAGCGGATGCTGGGCCAGAAACCCGACGACGATCGGTGATAGGAACGCGCCGAGATTGATGCCCATGTAGAATATCGAAAAACCTGCATCGCGACGCTGATCCCTTTCCGAATACAGTTGACCAACCATCGCGCTGATGTTCGGTTTGAGCAATCCCGTACCGCACGCAATCAAAATCAAACCGCCGTAAAAATTGAAGTGAGTATTGATGGCCATCGAGTAATGGCCGCATGCGATGATAATGCCTCCGATTAGAACGGCTCGACGCGCGCCGAAAACTTTGTCGGCCAACCATCCGCCTATTAACGGCAGGTACCACACGGACGAGACGTAAGTCGCGTAAATCAAAGCGGCGTAGCTCTCGTCAAAGCCGAGCCCGCCTTCCGCCAAGGTCTTGGTCATGTACAGCGTGAGGATCGCGCGCATGCCGTAGTAGCTAAACCGCTCCCACATCTCTGTGAAAAAGAGAGTGGACAAGCCGCGCGGGTGACCGAAAAAGCCGTGGTCCTCCGTCTTTAACGACGTTGCAGCAGTGCCATCAATTGGGGTGCTCATATGTCGAATGTCCTAACGTTTATGATGATGTCGATTGCCGCGGAATCACACGCCCGGCATCGCTTTCTTTAGAGGCTTCAGCAGCACCAGCAGTACCAACGCCATGAAGAGCGCGCAGCCAGCACAGAACAACCAGAACGTCGAGTGTAGCCAGTCATCCCAAAGCTGACCGATTTGCGTCAGCTTGTTGCCAAATCCTGTGGCCACAAACCAACCGCCCATCATGATGCCGCGCCACCTGATCGGACTGACTTTTGAAACCAGAGACAATCCCATCGGCGACAACATCAACTCGCCCGCGGTCAAAACGCCGTACGCGGCCAGCAACCAGAGCGGCGACATTTTGTAAGCGCCCAGCGCATATGGATTCGCGCCAGCAGGTAAGGAACCTTCACCGATCTTCGCGGCAATAAACCAAATAAGAAAAGCGCACGCCGTGAGTACCATGCCGAAAACCATCTTCGTCGGCGTCGAAGGCTCTAATCCTTTTTTGTCGAGCCAGCGCCACAGCGCGATTACCGGAAACGTCAAGAGGATCACCCAAGCGGGATTAATGGCGTTCGAGATGATGCCCGTGACTTTCCAGTTCGTGTTTTCGTTGCCCCAGTACGTGATGGTCGTGCCGTTCTGATGGAAGACCATCCAAAACACGACGACGATACCGAAGACCACAATCAACGCGGCCACCCGTTTCCAATCGGGCACCGCGTCCATCACGGCGCGACGGTCGGCGTTTGCCGCGTCCTGTTGGCTTATGCCTTGAGGCGGCGCATCTGTAGTAACCGCCACTGTGTCAGCCATAGTCTTAGCTCCGCGGCTCGCGGCGGTATCGGCCATTTCAATGTGCTTCTTCCACTTCGCCAGAATAAAAATTGAGATCGCCATCCCACCAACCGCGACGGCAAATGCAGGATGAAAGCCGAATCTGCGCTTCATGAATTCGGCAACCACCGGCGCCAGAAAGGCCCCAAAGTTAATGCCCATGTAGAAAATGTTGTAGGCCCGATCTTTCAGGTGACTACCTTCCTGATAAAGATTGCCGACCATCGCCGAAACGTTCGGCTTGAAAAACCCATTGCCGATCACCAGACACGTCAGCGCCGCGTAGACTGCCGGCATTGAACGAATCGAGAGGAGTAAGTGACCGGCCATGAAGAATACGCCTCCGATCATGACGGACCTTCGATAGCCGAGCCCTTTGTCGGCGATCCATCCACCGACGATGGGCGAGACGTATACGAACATGATGTAGTTCGAATACAGCGCCTGCGTGTCGTCGACTGACCAGCCGAAGCCCTGCCCGGTCGTGTCGCGCATATAGAGCGCGAACATCGCGATCATCGTGTAGAAGCTGAACCGCTCCCACATCTCGGTTGCGAACAGGACGTAAAGCCCTTTTGGATGGCGATTGACTGCTGGTTCAGTGGACATAGTCGCACTCCTGTCGGCGTAAAACTGAAACTGCTAGGGGAGCTTAACTGGTGATGTTGGAGGCATTCAGCCAGATGTGGTGCCGGGTGTCAAGGTTCCAAATTTGGAGTGCGGTGGCAAGCGCAGCGCGACACCGCTCTTGATCTCCTGCACATTATCATCCAAAGCGCCGTCGCCGCTTCGCTCTGCCGGCGCACTCCAGATG
>JBKPPE010000411.1:0-4466 GCA_046733375.1 Acidobacteriota bacterium
CGCCACTTGATGAGAGGCGGGGGCAAGCTCCTCTTCCTTACTGCAATTGTCTACGACGGTTGCTTGGTTTGAGTGAATCAGTACGACGGGCTGCCAGCCTGTCGTACATCGTCAGGCAGACTTAACTTCGCGAATGCGGCGACGACGTTTGTGTTCATCTTCTTCTTCGGGATTCCGCCGTTCCGGTTCAGCGACAAATAATGGTTCCAGTTTCGTCGATTTGACCAGCAGACCCGTGCCTTCAGCGGTGGGCTTAACTTTCGCCAGCAGCACGCGCGCTACGCGCTTCGGCATCAACATCGGCGCGAGCGTTGCGGCTGATTCAGCCAGCGCCACGATGTCGCCGCCTCCGCGCCAGTGCTCACGGACGACCATATCGTCGGTGTGATCGATCAAGCGTAGCAAGGTCAGCGCGACAAGAAACAGGTCGTCAACCTGCCCGATGAAAGGAATCATGTCGGGAATGAAGTCAAACGGGATGATCGCGTAAATTACCGCTGCGGCGAAAAGCGCCCGCTCCGTGCGCGGCACACGCTTATCGACCATCAGGCGTGCACACAGTGCGACCATGTTCGGCAGGAACATGAGCAGGTTCTTCATGCGACTCTTGAGTTTGAGTTTTCCCATCGATTCACCGTCTTTCTTCATCACGCACATTTGAAGTTCTGCGTATTACGAATAGCAGAGCTCTTGATGTTACGCAAACGCTGGGGTCGCACGCATCCTGCGTGCGGGTCGCGGGCATCTTGCCCGAGTAAAGTAAGTAAGAACCGCCATGAATGCCGGTGGACCGCACGCAAAGATGCCTGCGATCCTTCACACAGTACCCAATCAGCGAATCTTCTTGGCCGTTCCTTTCCTCCCATTTTGCGTCAAAATCAGTTCGGTGACCTTGCCCTCAGCATCCTTTACGAATGTGACTGAAGCCGGCACTACTTTTAGATAAAAATCCGTTTCTGACGTGGGAAACAGTTCGAGCTTGTCCTGCCCCGTCGCCTGGGCCATCAGCTTTCCGTCTTCATTCGTAATCGTGATGGTAAAGGTCGGACCCAACTGGTGCTCGCCGACGTAAGAATCAAGAATCTTTGGATCGACTTTGACGTCCTTCTGTTCACCGGTCAGCATGGCCAACTGACGTTTGCCGTTAGCATTATTGGGATCAAGTTCCAGAGACTTTTTGTAATTGGCAATCGACAACTCTTTGTCGTTATGTGCCATGTACGCCTCAGCGAGACTGTCGTAGACGTTGGCCGATTGCGGAAACATCTCAACGTTCAGTTTCAAAATCTCAATTGCCTCAGCCACCTTCTTCATCGAGAGCAGTTGATAACCAAGCCGGTTCAATTCCGGCTCACCAAAATCGTATTCGTTCGCCGCCGGCCCGGCCTTCAGCGCGCGATATTGCGTAATCGCAGAAGCGACATCTTTTTCGGTGATTGTGTTGAGCAGCGCATTAGCAATCGATCGCTTCGGGCTGTCAAAAGGTTGATCATAGAGGATACTCATGATCCCAAGACTGATTCGATCCAGATACTGTCCGTCCTCAGCATTGTCCAGCAGGACAATTAAGCGCTTTTCGTTCGTCATTCTGACGATTACCGTGTTGAAACCGTTGATGCCACCGTTGTGCTGAATTACCGGCACTTGAAGTTTGGTGGGTGGTGCTAGCGTCGCTTTTGTAATAACGAAGCCATAGCCATAGTTATTCAGGTTCGGCTTGAACATCAGTTCTTTGGATTTCGCGGAAAGAATTTTTTCGCCATAGAGTGCCTGGTCCCACAAATAGAGATCCTCGACCGTTGAATAGAGCGAGCCTGCGGCGTAAGGAATACTCATGTCGAGATAAGGCGCGGTCTGAAAGCCGCGCGCAGATCTCGAATAGCCTGTGGCGCGCTTGCTGATGATCGTGCCCCAATGATCGTAGCCCGTGTTTTTCATGCCGAGCGGATCGAAAATGTTTTCCTTGAGGACTTGCTCGTAAGGCTTGCCCGTGACCTTTTCAATTATCGCTCCCAGCAGAAAGTAGCCAGAGTTGTCATAAACGAACTTTGTACCCGGCTCGAATTCGAGATCGCCGCTCGCATACTTCTTGATGAACTCATCGACCGTATAAGGATTACGACTGACATTTTGAAGGAATCCCGGTAACGACGTGTAACTGGGAATTCCGGACGTGTGCGATAGCAGATTGTGGATGGTGACCTTCGTACCTGTGTCTTTGCGATATTCCGGCAGATAATCGGTGAGTTTTCCGTCAAGCTTAATCTTTCCCTGCTCAACCAACTGAAGAATGATTGTCGCAGTGAACTGTTTGGTAATCGAGCCTAGACGAAATTTTGTGTCCGTTGCGTTCGGAATGTCCCACTCCATATTCGCCAGGCCAAAGCCCTTCTTGTAGATAACCTTTCCGTTGTCCGCCACGAGCGCTGCGCCGTTGAACTGCCCGTACTTTTGATACAGAGAGAGTATTTCGTCAATTTTCGCGGCCTTGTCCTGTGCAAGCGCGGACGTCTGCAATGCCAGAACGGCCAACAGGGCGAACGCGTAATAGCTTCGGCAGAATCGTGATGCAAGTTTCATATTGAGGCTCCTTATCTTCCAAACGTATAGGCAGTGCGGGAAATCATGGCGTCAAGCTTTTTGATACGCGACGGACGGCAAACTTGTTCCCAACTTAGGGCTCAGTTAGACTCCGCAGACGAAGATTCCGTAATCGATGTCGATTCTCGATCAAATTCATCAACGAGCGGCAGCGAATCCGCAGCAGATTGTCCTTCCTGAAGGTGAAGACCCGCGGACAGTTATAGCCGCGAGTGCGGCGATGCGCCAGCGTCTGGCGCAAATCATCGTGCTCGGCAGCGAGGATAAAGTTCGCGATGCTGCGCGACAAGCTGGCGCGGATCTCGGTGGCGTGGAATTGATAGACCATACGCGGGCAAGCGATTTCGAGAAGATGGTCAATCTCCTTCTCGAAGCGCGCCGCGCTAAAGGCATGACGGTCGATGAAGCGCGCACCGCCTTGCGCGATCCACTCTATTACGGGAATTTGATGGTGCGCGCGGGACGCGCCGATGGCTCAGTGGCCGGCGCCACTAACACCACTTCGCACACAGTGCGGGTCGCGCTGCACTGTATTGGCGTCCGTTCCGGATTCAAACTAGTCTCGAGTTTTTTCCTGATGGCGCTGCGCGATCAAAACATAGGATCGAATGGCGCGATGATTTACGCCGACTGTGGTGTGGTGATCGAGCCGAGCGCCGCCGAATTGGCCGAGATCGCCATCGCTTCCGCCGATTCGTGTCGCGCGTTGCTGGGCGCTGAACCGCGCGTGGCGATGCTTTCTTTTTCGACGAAGGGCAGCGCGAAGCACAAGCTCATCGACAAAGTCGTGGAAGCGACGCGCACTGTGCGCGCACGCATGCCGCAACTTGAGATCGATGGTGAGTTGCAGGCGGACGCTGCGCTGGTGCCGGCCATCGCGCAATCGAAAGCGCCCGGGTCCGATGTAGCAGGGCGTGCCAATGTGCTTATCTTTCCCGATCTGCAGGCCGGCAACATCGCATATAAATTAACGGAGCGATTGGCTGGAGCTACGGCCGTTGGTCCGATCCTCCAGGGCCTCGATCGGCCGGCGAACGATCTCTCGCGCGGCTGCAAACCTGAGGATATCGTCGACGCGATTGCAATTACGGCCGTCCAGGCGCAAGCGCGCAAATCCGAGCGGTAAATTAACTCAGGCAACGTCGAGGCGCGCAGCCACGCATCAAAGCCCTGCGACAGAAAGTTTTCCTGCGGAGACGAACACTTGCGGCTTCTCGTCAGCTTCTTTTTGATCATTCCGTTTGCGGTGGCGATTGCTGCGCAAACTGATCCTAAGTCATCGCCGACGCCCAAAACCGACGAGCAGGAACGAGTACGCGTCTTCACTGAAGAAGTCCGCTTACCAGTAGTCGCGACCGATGCCAGCGGCCACTATGATGCCGCCCTCGAAGCGGATGAGGTTTTAGTTTTAGAAGATGGCGCGCCCCAGCAAATCAGAAGCATCCAACATCTCCCGACGAATGTTTTGTTGTTGCTGGATTTGGGCAACGCGCTCGGATTGAAGGACACGAACTTAACGCGGGCCCTCGCGACACGAGTGATTGGGTCGTTGCATCCCAATGATCGAATCGCGATCATGCAATTCGCCATGCGACCGGAACTCCTGCAAAGCTGGACCACTGACCGAGCGGCCTTGGCAAAAATTCTTGCGCCCAAGGGAAAATTGATCGCCGGCAAGAACAGCCACCTGACGGATGCCATTGTCGCAGCATCGGCTCAATTCAAAGAGACGCCCGCCGGTACTCGACACATCGTTCTGATCACGGATGGTGTGGAAGCCCCCGGCAGCCGCGTATCGATCACAGAAGCAGCAAAGCAATTGAACTCTGTTCAGGCTACCGTGCACATCATTAGCTACACGGCGC
>JBKPPE010000412.1:0-3408 GCA_046733375.1 Acidobacteriota bacterium
ATCCGTGGACGTTGTCCACGGCTATTGAATGTCACGCCTGCGGCGTGAAGACAAATTGTGCTTCGCGCAATCGTTGGGCGCTGCCCCCGGCTATTAAATCTCACGCCTGCCGCGTGATGTTCGGTAAAATCCAGCACTCAACATAAACAATCAACTCTAGAACCAGAGGCGTAAAAATGCGTGCAAGCAGAGAGGTAAAAATGAGATTTCTTCGGCACTGGCGGATAAGCGTTTGTATCGCTCTCATCCTGTGCTGTCTCAACGGTGCGTTTCCCACTCGAAGCCTTTTTCGGTCGCACTATTAAACGAAACGCGCAAAGCCCAAGTGCGGATGAAACCGATAAAGCTGCCTTTGGCGTCTCTAGGTAGGATATTATTCAGTCTAAACGTGAGTCTGGATACCAACGATGCAAGCGAGTCTTACTAATGGCGGAGAACCAATAAGGAGTCTGACCGCTGGCGGGTTTCTTCTAATAGAGACAGTGCATCCGCCAAGCTGGACGAATTCAAGGCATGTTCATCAGTCACCTTCGATGGGCGTGCTCCTGAATGGATCTTATAAGGAGACCATAGGTAGACATTCTCAGGAATGTGCGGCACACAGCTTACAAGTGTTTCCAGGGGGAGAATCTCACACAGTCGAAATTGGACCCGCACATGTCCACTACTTGACTATTGACTTTTGTCCCTCGGCGCTGGAAACGATTCGTCAGGTCTCTCCAGTGCTGGAGAGCCCGGTCAATGTGCGCAATGGTACCGTCGCGGCCTTGGTCGTGCGGCTCTACAGAGAATTTCGGCTGATGGACAATACGGCGCTGTTAACGATCGAAGGCTTGATATTGGAGTTGCTGGGAGGCGCCACTAAAATACAGCAACCACGGTCATCGAAAGAGCCACCATGGCTTCGTCAAGCAAAAGAATTCGTCCACGAAAACGCGAGGACCGGCGTGAGTTTGATAGCGCTGGCGACCCTGGTTGGAGTTCATCCAAGTTATTTAGCGCGTATGTTCCGCAGGCATTATGGCTGTTCCGTTGGTGACTATGTGGTGCGGTTGCGACTGGACTTTGCCATTCGTGAATTGATCAATTCAGATCTCTCACTCGCTGAAATCGCCTCAGCAGCAGGTTTTTATGACCAGAGCCACTTCACTCATGTCTTCAAGTTCCATTTTGGAATAACGCCGTCAAATCTACGCGCCATAGCGAAAAAGGGGCGGCGTAAGTACAAATAATCTGCGATTATCCAATATTCAAAGCAGCCAAACCGCTATTCTGCCGCTGTCCTAATCTCGCCCTGTCGCTCAGCTATGCCATCAGAGGGCTAAAAATGAGATTCCTTCGGCACTCTCGGATAAGCGTTGGTCTCGCTCTCAGCCTGTGCTGTGTCAACTGAATTAGTAAATCGTAAATGGTAAATCGTGAATAGCTCAAAAGCCCTAATCGTTTGTGTCACCCTCATCCTGTGCTCCGTCAACGGTGCGTTTCCGACCGTTCGCCACAAACAAAATCCGGCAATGACGAACAAGGGAGCGGGCAGGATGCCCGCGCTCCCAGGGAGCCATGGCCCTACTGACGCCAAAGAGCTGGAACAGTTCCTCGACAAACTCTTCACCGAGGAAATGGAGAAGGAGCACATTCCTGGGGCAGTCTTCGTCTTTGTGAAGGACGGAGCCGTCTTCTTCTCCAAAGGGTACGGATTTGTCGATTTGGAACGGACCAAACCCGTCTCCCCGGAACGTACCATCTTTCGCATTGGATCCATCAGCAAACTCTTTACCGCGACGGCAGTGGTGCAGTTGGCTGACAGAGGTAAGCTTAATCTTCAGGAGGACGTTAACCGTTACTTGAAGAAGGTCAAGGTGCCGGCAACCTATCCTCAGCCGATCACCGCGGCCCAGTTGTTGAGCCATACTGCCGGTCTCGATGAAATTCGCCCCGGCACGCAAGCGGCCAACTCGGCAGGTGTGTTGACACTTCCGGCGTTCCTGCAAACGCGACTGGTGCGAATCAGACCACCAGGTGAAGTTATTTCATATTCAACCTACGGAATTACTTTAGCGGGCGACTTAGTCGAAGAGCTGTCAGGGACGCCGTTTGAATCCTATTTAAAGACAAATATCTGGCAGCCTTTGGGAATGAATCGCACCAGCATCACGGTGCCGGAGTCGCAGGCTAGTGATCTGGCGGTGGGTTACGAATACGGCGGAGGGGTCAACCAGCCACAACCGTACGAGTGGTATCACACTACGCCCGCGTCATCCATCAACAGCACCGCGCTCGACATGTCGAAATTCATGCTGATGCATCTGGCAAATCGCGGAACCGCTAAACCTATCCTAAGCGAACGGGCCCTGCGCGACATGCAGAGCACACATGCCAGAGGGAACCCACAAATACCGGGAGTTGCTTACGGGTTTTTTGAAGATTATTACCAGGGAGTGAGGATACTTGAACACGGAGGGAACATGGCGGGCTTCAGTGCCCAACTGTTGCTCTTGCCGGACGAGAACGCGGGGTTCTTCATGGTGAATCATCACGAAAACAGCAACCTACGTGACACCGTGAAGTGGGCCATCCTGGAGCGTTACTACTCGAATCCGGCAACCATCAAAGTCCCGGTCGCAAAGGACGAGTACAAAAAGCGAGCAGCAATGTTCGCCGGTACTTATCGCTGGAATGTCTTTTGTCATACATGCCCTCAGTCCGCCTCGGGTCTGGTGCTCAGAGTATCAAGCAATGAAGATGGTACCGTGAAAT
Organism: Acidobacteriota bacterium; assembly: GCA_046733375.1. Lineage (GTDB taxonomy): Bacteria > Acidobacteriota > Blastocatellia > Pyrinomonadales > Pyrinomonadaceae > UBA11740. The sequence goes on from JBKPPE010000412.1 coordinate 2,758, forward strand.
TGAGCAACGGCTCTCATCGCTGGATCGAGGTGGAACCGATGTTATTCGTCCGCGATGACGGCCAGTCGAAGATTGCTTTCCAGAGCGACAAGTCGGGCCAGGTCAAATATCTGTACTCAAGCGGATTCTGGGTATTTGAAAAGCAGTAAATCGTGAATAGATCAAAAGCCGTAAATCGTAAATGGTAAATCGTGAATAGATGAGCGGGTGTCAGGTGTTGGGTGACCGGTGTCAGCGAAGCGCGTGCGATCAACAGCTGCGGAGCAGCGGTTATAGTTAAGCCCAAGGTGAGGTTTGCGAGCCTTGGGTTACGATGGTTAATATTTGTTGGAGCCGCGGAGCGGCGTGTCGCCCGCTTTGCGGGCTCCCCTGATCTAGAGGGGCATGGTTTCCCAAGGCTCACAAAGCCTCGCCCTGGGCTTAGCTACATGCGCTGCTTCCGCAGCTCGTTGAGAGTTCAGCTATTCACGATTTACCATTTACCGCTTTTCAATGACTCCTGGTTTGCGGATTCGTTTTCGACGGCACCAGCCCTTCCAGCCAGCTGCCGAACCAGGCTATTGCTGCCGGCAGCACGATTTCCTGGGCCTTTTTTGAAATCCCCTCAACCAAATTGTTCCCAATGACGCCTGCTTCATTTTTCACCCGATC
>JBKPPE010000413.1:0-4705 GCA_046733375.1 Acidobacteriota bacterium
CGCCCAAGCTGGGCGCCTGGTGCGACGCGCGACACGGCGATGAGCAATCTTCCGGCGGGATACTTCTTCAATCCATTCGCATTTGCTCGCCCGATCGTGCAGGCCGCTCAATTGATTCCCAGCTCGACTATTGGCGCGGTCGGAGGCCCGGCCTGCGGCGTGCCGACGGTTACTTGCACGGACTTTGGCAACGTCGGCCGAAACGTCTTGCGTGGGCCACGCCAAGTGAATGTTGACTTCTCAGTCATTAAGCGTGTCCGCATCGATGAAAACAAGAACGTCGAGTTCCGTGCCGAGGTCTTCAACCTTTTCAATCAGGTTAACTTTGCCAATCCGATTAGTAACCTTAACGCCGTCTCTTCATCCGGCGGCGCCATCAATGCGAACACCGGACAGATAATTAATCCGGGCGACTTCGGTCGGATTACCTCAACGAGCAACAATCCCCGGCTAATTCAATTTGCGCTCAAGTTCAGTTTCTAATGCGGTGGATTCAGGGGCGAGCCGATGTCCTTACGGTCCGAACCGTTGTCGATATTCCGGCGATTCGATAAATCCACGCACGATAAAATTCTGGATCAGGTCAGGATTTAAGGGCAGCGTATTGAAGCGGTTGTTGTGAAAAATGTATCCACATGCGTTTGGATCGCCGGTACCCCACCAGTTCGCCGAGTCGTGACAATCTTCCGGGTCGCGCCGCAGGTATCCAAAGTATTCCATGGTCACGAACGCCGGTTTGTAGAACTTATCGTTGACTTCAGCACTCTCGGCGATAATCTGCAACACTTGCGCGCGCGTCGTAGCCGCCGCGATTAAGTTTTGCGTCTGGGATGAGAGCGTCACGCCGGCAGTGGCCGCCAGTGCGTTCCCGAATGAAACCATGGTGGGATAAGTGGCCGTCGGATACTTGGCAACGATTTCCGGCCGCTGCACAAAGGCTTGCGTCAGCGCCGCCTTCTTAGTAGGATCAGGGCCATTTCGATCGTCGGGGCTGCTAATGGCTGACGTGTCTGCCAGGAACTCCGCGTAGTGCGGTCTTTCGACCTTACTGGCATCCTGAACTTCGGCGGCCGTCACCGCGCGTTGTCCAATCGTCACCATGTAAAGGTACATCACGTACGATCCTTTAGTCTGAAACTCCGGCGAGCGGAAAAAGTTCGCCGCCAGTGCGCCGCGCGTGTACTTGATGCACTCGAGGTCGGTTGGTTGGCATCCATTCAGGATGTCCAGGTAGAACTGCAATCCTTGAGGCTCGGCCTCGCGACTAAGAAAGTCACCGTATTGCTGGCGGACGAAGAAATCAGGGCAGTCGATTGGGTTGGCGCAAGTTGGAGTTGGAGTCGGAGTCGGCACTGAGAATTCATATCCTCCGATATCAACGGTGCCGAAACGGGGAAAGCCGCGCTGATCTGTAGGCAGCGCCGGATGCGTGTAGCCGCAGCCGTTCTCGGTCAGAACACAGTTATTTCCTGCATTGATCGCAGGGCTGCCCGCGAGCAAGGCATGCGTCATCGTCGGCCCGCCATTGTTCCGCAGAGGTCCGAGCAAAGGGGCAACGCCCACGATATTGCCGTCAACGCCGTTCTCTATCCCGCCCGCCGAAGCGGCATCGCCGACCAGACTGTGGCCGGCCGTTTCGATGGTGCCTGAAATATCACCGCCCGTGTTGCTTGCGACAATAGTATTCCTGAGCGTTTCGCTGGAGCCATCGCTAAAGATACCGCCTCCGTTGTTGCCCGATACAGTAATATTTGTGAGGTAGACGGTACCACCGTTGTCATCCCAACCATACGTGTTGTAAATACCGCCGCCGTTGGTAGCCGTGTTGCCTGAGATCGTGCTGTTGTTGATGGACAGCGTGCCGCCTCCGTTGTAGATCCCGCCGCCATTAAGGTATTCATAGCTGCCTCCGCCTCCATCTGCTTTATTGCCTGAGATAGTGCTGTTAGTTAGGGTTAGCGTGCCGTAATTCCCAATCCCGCCCGCGGCACCCGCTGTGTTGCCGGAGATAGTGCTGTTGGTAACGGTCATCGTTCCGTAATTTCCAAATCCGCCGTCGCCGCCGACAGCGGTATTGCCGGACACGATGCCGTTAATGACGGTCAGCGTGTTGAAATTACGGATACCGCCGGCAGAAACAAATGCCGCGTTTCCTGTGATCGTGCTATTGCTGAGCGTCAGATTGCCGCTGTTGGTAATGCCGGCGCCGTCATCTGCATTCCCATCTCTGATCGTTACCCGGTCTAACGTCACTGTAATACCTTGGTCGACGTACGCCACCCTGGATGCATTGTTGCCGCTTATAGACAACAGATTAGCTCCGGGCGGCCCCTGGATCGTCATATCCGTGTCGATAACCAATTCGCCCGACGTAAGAGTGATCGTCTGCGGATCGGCAAAAACAGCCGGATCAAAATTGATCGTGCCGCCCGGACAGATGTGTGCGATCGCATCCCGAAGACTGCCCGCTCCACTATCGTTGTTGTTTAAAACGGCCATCGTCGCTGCGGAACACGCCTTAAGAGCGGCCCAGCCGGTGCCGTTCCATACGGCTATATTATTAGCCGCGCGATTACCTGCAGTTGTAAAAAACCCGCCAGCGTACACGTTACCGTTACCGGATATTGCGAGGGCAAGTACCCAGTTGCCACCGGACGAATTAACTCCCGAACCAAGCGTTGACCAGCTTGATCCGTTCCATGCGGCTATGTTATTGGCGGCGTACCCGCCGGCGCTCATGAAATCACCTCCTACGTAGAGGGTGCCGCTTTCCGAAATTGCCAGCGCATCCACAGCGCCGACGATCCCTGAGCCAAGAGGCGACCAGCTTGAGCCGTCCCACATGGCAATATTGTTTGCCGGAAGACCTCCTGCCAAAGTAAAGAACCCCCCCGCGTAAACAGTGCTTCCCGAAATCACTATGGTGTTCACCTGGCTTTGTATTCCTGATGTGAGTCCAGCGCCTAATGCCGACCATCCAGAGCCGTTCCATTTGGCGATCTTGTTCGCCGAAACACCGCCCGCCGTTGTGAACCTCCCGCCTACATAGAGATCACCGTTTCCCGATAACGCAATTGCATTGACTCGGTCATTCATCCCAGACCCGAGCGGAGACCAGCTTGAGCCATTCCATCTGGCGATCTTGCTCGCCGAACCTCCGCCTGCGGTTGTAAATTCTCCACCGGCGTAAACATCGGTTCCTGATATCTTAAGGTCCCATACAGGACCGTTCGTGCCCGAACCAACGGGCGACCAGGTTGATCCGTCCCATCTGGCGACGCGGTTCGCTGAAACACCGCCAGCGGTCGTAAAATTCCCTCCGGCATATAGATCGCCGTTCCCTGCAACCGCCAGCGCTGTTACAAATCCGTTCATTCCCAAACCCAGTGTTGACCAGGTAGTGCCATCCCATTTGGCGATGTAATTAGCCGAACTGTCACCGGCAGTATTGAAACTCCCGCCAACATAAACATTACTGCCCGATATCGCGATGGCAAACACGGCGCCGCCGGTCACCCCCCCCATGGGGACAAAACCATAATTCGCGCGGGTAATTTCAGTGGCAGAACCCTTTGTCGATAAGCCGCTCTCCGCGACTACGATCTTTCCGTACGCCTGGACCGCGAGCGCTCGTCCTGAGTCGTCGCCGCGCGATAACCAATCAAGCTTCCCATCGCCCGAGAATGTCGGATCGAGATCGCCCGGCGCGGCGGAAATCGAAGCGGCTAACGCGAACAACAAGCTGATTGCCAGCAGGATTGGTTTAAGAGTTCGGTTCATTTCTTTGTCCTCACCCATTTACGCGAGAAATGCATTGCGAATCGCTAACTGCGGCGCCTTAAAAATTGGAAGCGCCGAGCCAAAACAAGCAGCGGCTCCAGTCTGGTTTGATTCGAGCCGTCGGGGTTCATCACGTAGATCTCCTGATTGCCGTCCCGGTAGCTGGTAAAGGCAATCTTTCCATTGCGGCGGAGTGCGGAAGTTTGCGTAAACGCAGATCCCGCGGCGCAAAGAAACAACGCGAGAAATATAAGCCGTTGAATCAACTTCTTGCTCCAGGACTTCGTGTTCATGGCGGTTACCCCGCTTATTAACGCGAGAATCGACGCGGAACTCTCTAATCGATTCGGATCGTCGAAACAGAATTTCAGCGCTTGCATTTGCGAACATTCTGTTAAGCCACATTTACAAACCGCATAGCTGTTGACGGCCTTGAATCGTGCTGGATTTAGTGAAAGAGGTCGTAAACACACCAACCGAACGATCGATAATCGCTGGATTAAGTTCCGGGGGATTATCTAAAAGGTGATTTGCCTATCTAAATGGCGTTAAAGCACACTCCGGAAAAAAAGGCAGCGGCCGGTGAAGACCGCTGCCAAATTGGTCGCGTGGAAGGATCGTCACTCGCCGATTGGCCGCAGAAAATGACTATGCGCCCATTGCGCTACAAGTCTTCCTTGTTTACGCGCCGCTTCATCAGCGAAGCGGAAGTGAATGCCTTCGTAAATGCGAGCATTCACCACTTCCTCCTGCACGTCGTTAAATTTCGTGAAATCGCGAGTGTCGACTACGGTCGGTCCCGGGTTGGTGGTGGTTACCGAGAAGTTCATCTCGTTTGTCCCAAAGAAGAGCGAAAGTGCACGCGTCGCTGAAGCTGTAATATTGTTGGCGCCCGACGTGTAGTCGGGATAGGGTGGGTTAGCGA
>JBKPPE010000414.1:0-3874 GCA_046733375.1 Acidobacteriota bacterium
ATCGTGACATCCAGTGCGGGCAAGGCGCTCGGCAACACGACGCCCTGGGAACCGGCAAAAGTTCCCTTCCTGCTTGGCTTCGCCGGAATCCTGACGGCCAGGTACAAAGACCTGGCGCGGACTTACTGGGGCATTCCCCGCGCGCGCGACATCATTCCGTTGATCGTAATGGCGATGATTCCCTTCATCCCATTTTTTGCGCTGAAAGATTTCGGTCAGATGCTGATCTTCAGCGGGGCGTACGCGACGCTTTATCTCGTGGCGGTGCGTCGTTGGCCGCAGTTGCTGGTCTTTGTCGGCTCAGTCGGGCTCGTGATCTCAATCCTCGTAATTGGCGCGCTACCCCGCGACATCCAGGAAAAGTTTCCGATGCTGCCGACAATTGCGCGACCGATTCAGCGCGCTTTGCCGTCTCGCATTCAACAACGCTTCCACCTTTGGCTGGATGGCTTTGATCCACCGTCACCGGAGGTTTCATGGTGGAAGAAAGACTATGACGAAGCGCTGGCCGAAAACCCGCGGATGAAAGAGCTCGCGGAAGAAAACGAGGCGCAGAAGAAGAGCGTCAACACCGACGTATGGTTCGACAAGCTCGCCTTTCAACCCGCGCAGGCAACCTTTGGCATCTCTTCCGGCAAGACGACTGGACGCGGTCTCGGTCTTGGTTTTCCCGAGGTAATTCCGATTGCGGACTCTGATTATGTCTACGCGGCAATTGCCGAAGAACTTGGGTTGTTGGGCGGCGCTCTGGTCATTCTGGCGATAATCGTCTTCGTCATTGCTGGTATTCGCACTTCAATCGAAGCGCGTGATATGTTTACGAAGTTATGCGCCGCCGGCCTGACGGCCTTTATCGGTATCCAGGCGTTGGTAAATATCGGGGGAATCCTGCGGGCGCTGCCCATGACCGGAATCACTTTGCCGTTCGTCAGTCACGGCGGCTTTAGCCTTATCACAAGCTTTGCCATGCTCGGAATGCTGATGGCCTTTTCCCATCGGAACGCTGTGGACGCGCGGGCAATGGCTCGCGTGAAACATGAGCCGGAAAGTTCGACTAAGCTGGAGGCTGTAGAGTGAGCGCGCCGAGTCCTGTGAACAATCTGAAGTGCGCGTCGATTTCCGATCGCGGCCTAAATGATAAGCGTCCGCTGAACGAAGATTCGTTCCTCTGTGATCACGAGCGCGGCGTTTTCGCGGTCGCCGACGGCGTTGGCGGCGCGGAAGCCGGCGAGGTCGCCTCGCAGACAGCCGTTGATGTCCTCGACGAAGCATTTCGTCATCGCCTGCACGACGGCGAAGACATCGAGGACCTGATGGAGTTGGCGATTCAACGCGCGAACGCATCGATCCATCAAATGGCGACTGAGCATCCGCGGTTCGCGATGATGGCCACCACCGTCGTGGCGCTGCATCTCGAAGGATTAACCGCGACATTCGGTCACGTCGGCGATTCGCGTCTTTATCGTCTGACGCCACAAGGTCAACTTCTCCGGGAAACCGAAGACCACTCGATCGTTGAAGAAGAAGTCCGCGCCGGCCGCATGACTCCCGAGCAGGCCGCGAACCATCCCAGCAAAAACGTCATCAGTCGCGCACTCGGCGCCGAGAGCTCGGTCGAAGTCGACATGAAAACGATCGAGATTGATGACGGAACGTGTTTCCTTCTCTGCACCGACGGCATTACCCGTCATATATCGGACAGCGAGTTGCGTGATCTGCTCGTAAGTGGACGACCCGTTGACCAGATATGCGGTGAAATGAAACAACGCTGTTACGACCGGGGCGCCGAAGATAATTTGACCGCGGTGATCGTCCAGGTCGGCACGCCCAACTTCGCCGCACTCGCGGCCGCAGAACGAACCGTCGATGCCCATGTTCCCGAGTTGACGAGGACTGCGCCGGATAACCGCGTCGAGCCGCAAACCGTCCTAACGCCGGCTTCACGCATCGCATTTCCCGGGCCCGCGACTGAACCTATGCCGGTAGCAAACGCACCCGAAACCAAGTCGAGCGGCGGCCGTGCGGTGCGCCGTTTCTTCGGTTTCATATTCATTGTTGCTTTGGTTGCCGCGGCGTTTTACGCAGGCCTGCGCTATCGCGAGATTCGACAAGCAATCAGCGGCACAGGCGCTACGCCCCAAGCGACACCAACTCCGGACGCGCACGCATCATTCGAAGCGAAACGTGCAGCTGTCGATGGAAATCCGCAGCAGTGGTTGGCTGAAAACGTGCCGGCGGGATCGAAACCTCTGGAGTGGAAGGATCCGGAGAAACTCTACTTTTATGGCCGGGCGCTGATGCTTACCGGTAATCACAAAGACGCCGCCGACGCTTTGAATCTCGCCATTACGAACTTGCGCACTGAGCAGAAGGGTTCTTTACCCCTCAACGCTGAAATCAAATTGGCTCAGGCCGCCGCCGCCTTGAAGCAAACCCCCGCGACCTCTCCGCCCGCCGCCGCCAACGCGCAGCAACAAGCCGCTGCCATCCTCGACGAACTCCTCGGAACGAAAGGCGAGGCCGCGCCCCAATAGCGGACGATGCATGTCAGAGCTGAAGCTTCTACAGTGCCGGCTGGATGCGCGTTACGATATTGAGGAATGTCTGGGCCGCGGCAGTTACGCGGAGATTTATGTGGCGCGCGATCGGGCAGCGACGGACGAGAAGTTTCGCCGCGTAGTAATCAAAGCGCTGAACGTGCTGCTTCAGGGTTATCAGGATCCCGAACTCGAGCACACTCTCATTCAGAATTTCCAGAATGAAGCGATCGCTCTCGATCGCGTTCGCCATCCGAACATCATCAGCCGTCTGGGTCACGGAACCGCGCTCGATCTAAATGGGACCGCGTTTCACTACATCGTGCTGGAATACCTCAGCGGCGGGGATCTCGCCGCGCTGGCGCGCCGAGAGTCGCTCGGCTTTGAGCGTGCCCTCTTTTATCTGCAGCAGGTATGTTCCGGCCTCGCTCACGCGCACGAATCGGGCGTCATTCACCGCGACATCAAGCCGCAGAACCTGCTGCTGACGGCCGACCATGAAACCGCCAAGATTGCCGATTTCGGGGTCGCCAAGATTGAAGCGGCCGAAGGAGTCATCACGCGCGTAGGCACAAACATCTATGCGGCGCCGGAACACAGTCCCCTTCTGCAGACGTCGCAACTCGGCACCGCGTCGTTGTCGAGTGAGCGACTGACGCCGGCAGCGGATATCTATTCGCTCGCCAAGACTGCGTACACGCTGATTTGCGGAACGTCGCCGCGCCGTTTCGCCCACGAACCAATCACCGAATTGCCTGCACATGTCGCCGATTGCTCGTGGTCCAATGCCGTCCTGGACGTGCTTGAGCGAGCGACACAGACGCGCCCCAACGAACGTTACCAGTCAGTTCAGGAATTTTGGGATGAGATCAGCGCCGCTGCAGGAACCGAACCGGAAGAAATGCACGTGTCGGACATTCCGGTCTCGGTTACATCCGACCTTACCGCACCGCCTTCGGTAGCGACGGTCGCTGCGCCACCAAGGCCTCGGTTCGAAACTTCAAAAGAACTTCGAAAGGAACAATTTGCGAATGGCGCACGGCCGCGGATCGTTGTGCCGATCGCGAACCAAACCGCTGCGACTGCCGCGATGGCCAGTGCCGCGACCCATCCGGCGGGTCGCATGACAGTGTCGGTTCCGGTTACCAATAAGAATGTCGCGCCGGCCGGCCCGAGGAAATCAAGCCGATTACGGGCGCTCGTGGTTTCGTTGGTGCTGATTCTTGCATTTGCCGGCATGCTTCTGGCGACGCGAAATTACATCCGCAATCGATGGGCGCGACAGACGACGGAGCAAACCACCCTGGTTGGACGTGAAGCCGTGACCACAACTGATC
>JBKPPE010000415.1:0-3204 GCA_046733375.1 Acidobacteriota bacterium
TCGCGGTTCGAAGAAGCGGGGCATCGCCACGATTGAGCGCGTCGCGCGTGAAGGCAACTGGGTTAAGGAAGATGCCAAGACGCTGCTGATTCTGCTCTACACGCGCGAAAAGCGATTCGCCGAAGCTGCAACAATCGCGCGCGAATTGGGTGCGAAGTATCCGCGAAATTATCTGTACAAATTGGAAATGGCAGACGCCCTGGTCGCACAGGCGGCGATGGAGCGAGAGTCAAATCACGCCGCTACCCCTGGCGCCGCAGAGACCGAGGCGTTCGCCACGTTCGAGAATTTGATTCGCGACAAGACTCTCCCGGAAACTACGCGCAAGGCTCTCGATTTGATCCACTTCAAGTATGGCGAGGCGTTGATGACCGCCGGACTCTACGATCGCGCCGCGAAAGAATTCGTGGCGTCATCCCAAGTCGTGGGTGCGCAGGAAGGCCTGGCCACGATGGCGCATCTTTATGCGGCGCAGGCGTTGGACTTGGGCGGCAAACGCAACGACGCGTTGACCCAATACCGAGCTGTACTGTCGCGGCCGAATGTTTACGATGCGCACGAACAAGCACAGGTGGGACTGAAGGAAGTTTACAAGCGGAAGGTTACGTAGAGTTCGACGTCGTTTAGAGGCGGGCTACTGCCCGCCATTTCTTTAGCAGGAGAGGCGGGCGGTAGCCCGCCTCTAAACGTTTCGGACCTTTGGTGTCTCTTTCTCAAAGACAAAGGCCAGTGTCTTGTAAATCAATTTCGCGCAGAGAAACGCGGAAGCACTGTGACCTTCCACGTATGAGTACTCGGTCAAATCCATACCGACGACGTTGCGCTTGCGCGCGAGCGTGCGGATCAATCCGATAGTTTCGTACCACCCAAGTCCGCCCGGTTCCGGTGTTCCGGTGGCCGAAACTAACGAGGGATCGAGACCATCGATGTCGATTGTGAGATAAACATTCTCGGTTAATCCGTCGACCGCATCGTCCCACCAATCGTCGCGGCCGACGATGTCTTTTGCCCAGAAAATTCGTGTCGGCAATTCATCGATAACCCGCGCCTCATCGGCGGAAATCGAGCGGATGCCGACCTGGACCGCGGGAATCTTCAAGTCTTTGACGCAACGCGCCATGATCGACGCGTGCGAGTAAGGCGTCCCGTCGTAGGTGTCACGCAGGTCTGCGTGCGCGTCGATTTGCAGAATCGAGATGTTCGGATACTTCTCGGCGTGCGCGCGAATGACAGGTGCACTGACCGAATGCTCGCCCCCAATCATCGTCAGGAACTTGCCACTGCCGACGAGTTCTTTCGCGCGATCGTAAAGCGAGTTCATCATTCGCTCAGGCGGATCCAGCGGCGATGATTCATCGAGCGTGTGAATTCCCAGCTTGTAAACTTCAGCATCGGTTTCTTCGTCGTACAACTCCATATTGCGCGACGCGTCGACGACCGCCATCGCGCCCTGGCCGGTGCCGCCGCCGTAGGAGACGGTGCCTTCGTACGAAATTGGCCAAACCAGCACGCGCGAATTTTCGAAACTGCAGAATTCTTCTTCGGCGATACCGCCGAAGTTCATTGGCAGGGACTGCGATTCAGTCATGAGATTGAGTTTAGCGAAGGAACGATCCCCGACCAAATACAAATTGGCCGCGGATTAACGCGGATAACCGCAGATAAGAAACAAGACAATCTATCCTTCCTATCCGCGTAAATCTGTGTTCATCCGCGGCTAATTCCTACGGCACTTCGATGATCAAATCTTTGCCGGCGAAGGTGAAGTTGGGTCGTCGTCGCCCTTTCATGTACTTCGCGGCGGTTTGTGAAAGTGCAGTGATGATGATTGGCAACGCGATGGTCGCATCGCAGTTCACGTAAGCCGTTAGTGCATTTCGACCCAGCTTGCCATAAACCTCTGACTCTTCGAATACCACCGCGCTCGAACGACCGCCCGGATGCGGCGCGTCGGCGGCGATCTGAATCGCGTACTTGTGGCCCAGCACCTGTTGCTTGAATATGTGCGCAGCCATCTCGGTCTGGCGCATGAAACTCTTCGAGATGCCGCCGCCAAGATTGATCAGACCTGACACACGCGCGCGCAGAGCGATTTGCGTGAGGTCGAGCACGTCCTGAACGAGATCGAACGTGAAGTTGTTCTTCTTTTCAAATCGCGAACCGGCAATACCCACGCCGATGCCGCTGTCGGCGATGCCCGGACAGAACACCGGCACACGAGATTTGTAAGCGGCGGTCAGCACGCCATCTTCCGCAGCAATCTCTGCCAGCTCCCGGCCCAGCAAGTGGAGAAACTCACGCGACGAGTAAGCGCGTGACTGATCGAGTTGACTTGCGAACCCGCCGACCCACTCTTCAGCTTCGTGATATTCCTCTTCGCTGGCGAGCAGGTCCCACATGCGATTGATTTGCGCGACTTCCAATTCGGCATCGGTCATGTTCGGATGCGCCTGAAAGTGATGGCGCCCGAGCGTCTCGTGGAGGTCGTGAAAAACCACGCTACCCGAAAGCACCAGCACATCGACGAAGCGATTCTTGATGACATAGGCCAGCAGGCGGCGCATGCCCGCGGGAATCAGGGCTCCGGCTGCGGTGACGGTGATCGTGGTCGAATCGCCCAGCATGTCGAGCCAGATGCGGTGTGCTTCCGCCAATTGCCGGCCGCCAAAGCCGGCGCCTTCCATTTTTTCCAAAAGACCGGCGACGGAACGATCGCGATCGACCTGAACAGGCCGAGTCGGAATCGTCAGGTACTTACTCGGTTTTGGTTTGCGTTGTGTGACCATAGGTTGCGTTTCCTTGTTGTGGCACAGACTTAAGTCTGTGGTTCACATTCCGTAGTCACAGACTGAAGTCTGTGCCACTAATAATCATTACGACGGCGACCCCGCGTGCGGTTACCATTAACTGAAACATACGTGTAGGCATCAAACCGCGACTCATAAAAGTTCACCAGTTCCGAGCCTTCCGCCTCGCTCAATTCGCCGTCTTTGATGCGTTGAGTAACTTGCCGGCGAAAACCATCGTGAAGCAAACCGCGCTCATACCGCGCTCGGCCGGCCGCCTCGCCGACAGTCGTTCCGCGAATCACTTTTTTGATGAGATAGCCTTCCTCGTCGATATGGATCTGCGCTTCGTTGGGCGCACCGAAAAGGTTGTGGTTATTGCCCATCACTTCCTGATAGGCGCCGACCAGCATAAAGG
>JBKPPE010000416.1:0-4841 GCA_046733375.1 Acidobacteriota bacterium
CCGTAACACCTGCCGGCGCTTGTGCCGGCGAGCTTGAGGCGGTTGCCGTCGGGGCAGGTGTCGCGCCCTGAGTAACCGCAGGTTTTTGCGGCGCCAGATGAATAATGAGGGTGACTATTCCGGTGATAAGCGCCGCCGCGATCGTGCTAATCGCGACCCAGGCTTCTTTGCTTAGTCCTTTGCGGCTTTCATCACCTTTTGTTTCCGAGGAGTTTTCTTGTGCGGACATTTTTGTGTATCAGTTGTACGAAGCAGAAGGGCAGCGACGAGCGCTGCCCCGAGTGCAAATTTCAAATGCGGATTTGCGAAGCTGTTTCGAGAATCAGCCCTCGGCAGCTTTCGCTTGCTTGTTCGGCTGCGGAACAACGCGCAAGTACGGCTTGATCGTCTTCCAGCCGTCGGGAAATTTCTCTTTTGCGGCTTCATCATTCAGCGCCGGGACGATGATCACGTCATCGCCGTCTTTCCAATTTGCCGGCGTTGCAACGCTGTGTTGCGCAGTCAACTGAATCGAATCGATCACGCGCAGGATCTCGTCAAAGTTGCGGCCGGTGGCCATCGGGTAGACGATCATCAGCTTGATCTTCTTATCGGGACCGATGACGAACACGTTGCGCACCGTCATGTTGTCGGCTGCGGTGCGTCCTTCGGAACTTCCGCCGGTTGCAGCCGGAAGCATGTCGTACAGCTTCGAAACCGCGAGGTCCGTGTCGCCAATCATCGGATAGTTTGGCGCGTGGCCCGTCGCGTCTTTGATGTCCTCGGACCAGCGCGAATGATTCTCAACCGGGTCGACGCTGAGCCCGATGACTTTCACGTTGCGCTTGTCGAATTCGGGTTTGATGCTCGCCACATAGCCGAGTTCAGTCGTGCACACGGGTGTGAAGTCCTTCGGGTGCGAAAACAGAATGCCCCAACTGTCGCCCAGCCACTGATGAAAATCGATCTGACCTTCGGTCGTCGCAGCCGAAAAGTTCGGCGCGGTATCTCCTAAACGCAATGCCATGTTAAATCCTCCCTGAAAAGAAACTTAGACCAACAAAAATGCGAGGACTCTGATTAGTTCGGAAATGATGGCGAGCTTTTTAGTCCCAAAATGCAGCTAAGTCAAGCCGCCGGCTAACGCGGCTCAACGGCTTCGATGGCAATTTTGTGCTTGTTTGCGAGCGTACAGACGTCGTCGCGTTCGAACATCAGCGTCTTGCCCGCCGTGAGACACAGACACGTTGCGCCCGCAGCAATCATCATTTGGATTGTGGAAAGGCCAACTACGGGAACATCGAAGCGCATATCCTGATCGGGCTTCGCGATTTTCACGACCGTGAGACGCCCGCGCGCCAGTTCGCCCGCGCGACGAATTACGGCATCAGTGCCTTCCATCGCTTCGATCGCCACGCATGCTCGATCGCGAACGACGATGGTTTGGCCGAGATCGAGGCGCGCAATTTCATGCGCGACTTCCAGCCCGTATTCGATGTCGCCACGTTCGCGCTCGTCGGGCACTCGTTTCGTCAGCGTGCCGGCCGCGGGCAAGTAGTCGTTCAGAAAATGTGTCGAGTCGATCAGCTCGATACCTTCGCTCGCCAATTCGTCAGCGACCGCGCCAATCAAAGCGTCCGTGTTTTTGCGCGGCAGCCGCAGCAGCATCTTCACCATGCGCAGATCGGGAATTGAACTACTGAAGATCTGCACATGCTTGACCTGTCCAGCCATGATCGCTTTTTCGACGCCCTGGTTTTTAAAAAAGCGCAGCATCTTCCCCAGTTGTCCCACCCCCACCCAGGTCACGTTGTCCGCAACCTTCTCTATTTGTGGATCGGTTTCTTCGCGGATGGCCGCAACAGCGACTTCGACGCCGGCGCGTTTTGCTCCTTCGAGTACCAAAAAGGGGAACTGTCCGTTGCCGGCGATTAAACCGAGCTTCATAGTGCGGGCTAATCTTTCCGTAGCCCAGGCGTTCACGCCTGGGAAAGAATTTTGAAAACGGTACCTATAGCCTGCTTTAGCGGGCTTTGGCAACGACACACTGAAAAGCCCCATAAAATGGGGCTCTGCATCAAATCGCGACTATGTCCCAGGCGTAAACGCCTAGGCTGCAGAAATACTTCTTCACTTCACTACTCCACGCTCCGAAGACTCGATGAAGGAAATGAGTTCGTCGACTTCAGAAACGCCTGAGATTTCGGCGCGAATACGTTCGATCGCCTGGGTGGTATTCAACTTTGCGGATAGTAGCAGATGAAACGCGTGATGCAGTGAGTCAATCGTTTCGCGCGAATATCCGCGCCGCCGCGCGCCGACTTTGTTCAGGCCATAGCACTTCGCGTGATTGCCCACCGTAAGCGCGAAAGGCAGCGCATCTTTTACCACGACTGAATAACCACCCACGTACGCTTCGCGACCAATGCGACAGAATTGATGAACGCCTGAGTACGCGCCGATATTCGCGCGATCGTGAACTGTTACGTGGCCGGCGAGAGTAGCGGCGTTTGCCATGATCACGTGGTCGCCGATCAGACAATCGTGCGCGATGTGCGCCTGAGCCATTAGAAAACAGTCGTCCCCAATTTGTGTGATTCCGCCGCCGCCTTTGGTGCCGCGATGAATAGTAACGAATTCGCGAATGCGATTGCGCCGGCCGATTACTGTCTGAGTTTCTTCTCCAGCGAATTTCAGATCCTGCGGCGGCAAACCGATCGAGACAAACGGGTAAATGTGCGAATCTTCACCAATGGTGGTGCGCCCGTCTACGACGCAGTGAGAATCGATGCGCACACGGTCGCCGAGCTCGACATCATCACCGATGGTTACGTATGGGCCAATGAAACAGTCACGCCCGATGCGCGCATGCGGGCTGACGATCGCGGACGGATGAATATCGGCAGACTGTAACTTCTGTGTAATTGGAGAACTCATCTGGAAGATCACTCGCGATTGGCGATAACGCTGGTCAGCTCTGCGTCGGCGCAAAGCTCGCCGTCGACTTTGGCTTCGCCACGCATGCGTTGAATGCGTGAGCCTGTACGGATCGCCGTGACTTCCAGCACAAGCGTGTCGCCGGGCACAACCGGACGCCGAAATCGCGCTTCCTTGATTCCCGTGAACAGTACGAGCTTCTGATCGCGATCTTCGATTTCGCGCAAAGCCAGAATCGCTCCGCATTGCGCCATCGCTTCAATTACCAGGACCCCGGGCATCACCGGCGCACCGGGAAAGTGACCTTGAAAATGCGCTTCGTTGATGGTGACCTGTTTGATACCAACCACGCGTTCGCGAGGCACCAGCTCAATAATGCGATCTACCAGGAGAAAGGGATACCGGTGCGGCAGAACTTTCTTGATCGCTTCAGAATCCAGAACAGTTTCCATACGTGTTGGATTGTTCAGACTTTGAGAAGCATGAGTCTGAAAACCGAGTTAACTAAGGTCGCGGTGTCGCTGTTGTGGTCGCGGGATTCTTGCTGTTGTATTCGGCGATAAAAGCTTTGGTGACATCGAGGCCGTCGCCCGCATAGAGGAGCGGCAGCTGACTCCCGTCGAGAATCATGGTGATGCCGTGCGCTTTCCCAAAGCCATTGAGCGCTTTGCCGACATCCTCCTGCAATGGATTCAGCAACTCGGCGCGACGCCGTGCGTAATTCGCTTTCGCATCTTCGCCTTTACGATCGTAGGCTTTTTTCTGCTCGTCGAACTGATCGATCTTTGCCTGAATCTGTTGAGCTGTTGCGGCCGGGTTACCCTGCTGCATCCTGTTGATTTCTTCCTGCATGGTGCGCAATCGCGCGGCGGTTTGCGACATATCGTCTTGGACCGTCTTGAATTCAGTGTTCAGCTTGTTGATTGTGGCTACGAACTTTACGATACCGTCTTTTGGATCCTGAAAAGCCTCTGAATAAATGACGGCAATCTTTCCCGCCGGAACAGGCGCCTGTCCCCCTTGCGCGCGCGCAAGACCCGCACATGTAAGGACCAACAGTAGTAGTAAGAAGGTTTTTTTCATCTCTCTCAGGAGTTACTAAGCCGAAATGCGGAGATGGGCACGGCTGCCGATCTCCGCATTCCAGACGAAATGCAACCGATGCGCATCCGTTACTGTGGCGTCGTCAATGACGCAGTCGCCGGATTCTTGCTGTTATAGTCCGCGATGAAGGCTTTGGTAATGTCGATGGCATCGCTCAAGGCGAAAACTCCCTGAACCTTTGACACATCGAGGATCAAATTAATCCCGCGTGCTTTGGCGAAAGTCTCGAGCGCTTTTCCAATGTCGTCGTAGAGCGGCGGAAGCACTTCCGACATCCGCTTATTGAACGCAGCCTCGGCGTCTTCGGCTTTGCGCTGCGCATCCTTAGCCATTTGATCGATCTTGTCCTGCTGCTGCTGCGTCACTTTCGGATCCTGAACCGGAGCAGCCTTTTGCAGATCTCCTTTGGCTTTCTCAATTTGCTGTTGCAGACCCTGAAGCTCAGCGCGGCGCGGCTGGAATTCCGCATCGACCTTCTTCAGAGCGATAACGAACTTGGTAATTCCCTGCTTCTCATCTGCAAATGCTGAACTATCGATTACTGCGACCTTGCTGTCCGGCACGTTTACAGACGTGGACGATGCCGTCGGGGCGGGGGTTGCAGTCGGACGGGCAGGGCTGGTTCCGGCGCCTTGACCGCTACGCGGTTGCGCCACTGCGGAAACCGCCATTACTGCCACGAAAAAAGCGACCGCGGCTGTCGCACGAAATATCTTCATAAACTTCTCGTAATACTCCTTAAGAATTCAAAGGCGATTGGAACTGACTCTTAGTTGTTCTACTCGCCGGTTTGGTTTGCCTGCGCGGTTCGTCACCGCCCA
>JBKPPE010000417.1:0-5106 GCA_046733375.1 Acidobacteriota bacterium
TGCCACCGGCTTTGTACTTTGGATCCTGCGCGGCGGTGTATTCGTTGACGCGTTCAGCACCGGTGTTGTAGATGCCAACGATAATCAGCGGCTCGATTTTTCCGGCTTTGATCAGCGCTTCGGCAGTCTCATCGACGCGCCATTCTTGTCCCGGGATGAAAGACGTTGCGCCATCAAAGAGGTTCTGTCCGTCGTGCATGTAGAACACTGAATAGTGCCGACGCTTGTTTGTATCATAACCCGGCGGGAGATAGACGATGACATTGCGATCGTTATTCAGAATTTTGGAATGAAAATCTTTGTGGAGACGAACATCGCCCGTCAGCGTATGCGGCTGCTGCGAGAATGAAACGCGGCAAACAAACAGCAGAAGAAAAAGAACCTGTGTGATTCGTGTGAGCATCAGCGATTTCCGAGTTGGTAAATCGTGGTGTTGGGATTGTAAGTCTTCCAATCGAACCAGTAGTCATTCAGCACGGCAATCTTCGTTAATTGTTTGCCGGTGAGCGGACCACTGATCGCCCTTCCCGAGAAATCCCATTCACTTCCACTCTCGGCATCAACCAGCCGCAAAGGCGACGAATTGGGCGTCACAAAGAATTCAAGTTTACGGTCATCCACGGCCCGACCGAATACGCGAACCGATTTCTTGTCATCGCCCAGCACGATCAGAATTGGTGTATGGCCCAGCTCATCAATAATCGGACTCTGCTTCAATAGGACTTCGAACGGATAAGCGCACGATGCGCCATTGACTGTCACGCCGACAATCAACGCACGCGGGTCGAGGGCCTTATCGAGCGCGGCCGACGTCGCCACGGGCACCCGCGTCATGCGCTCTTCCCAGTTTGCGGGAGCGTACTTGCCTGCACGCTCGATTGATTCGTCGGGACGCAGCACGCGACCTTTCGGTTTTTCCTCCTTCCACAACCCGAACGTCAGCTCATCATGAAAGAAAGGGTGCAGCTTTTCGCCTTTGAGTGGACCTTGAATCGCTTCGCCGGTGACCTGCTGCCACCACGAACCGGTTTCCTCATCGCGCATGATGAAATTCTGGTTATTGATACCTGCGAGATGAAAGTGCAAGACCTGTCCGTTTACTGTTGTCTCCCACACCAGACCGGTGTGACAGAGTGTTCAATAAGTCGCGATTACGGCGCGCCCTCCGACCACATCCTGGACCACGTGATGATAGGCCAGGAGCCGCACCGGATAAGCGACGGCGTCGCCATTATTATCAAGCGCCAGGACCATGTCTGAATCGCCAACAAACGAAGCCTCGTTCGCACTCGCGTAAGCCGCCTGCGGCAGCGGACGAAACATCCATTCGAAGTGGTTTTGACGGGCGAACCACGTCGCTGCCAGCAAAGGCAACAGCAGAGTGACGAGCGTGGCCTTTCCAAACCAGCGTGTGCCACGCCACAGCGCTGCGACGATGAGGGACGAAACAATGACGGCGGCGATCGTTATGATCGGCGACCAGCGTCGCATCGCATACGAGATTGCGACTCCGCGATCGGTCTGTGGTTTGAAAGGTTGAATAATCCAAACAGGGGCGGCCACAACGGCGACCGCGCCGATTACAACCAACACCAACAGAACCCATGCGAAGCGGCGATTGTTTGAAAGTCTGGTTGGCATCGCGATTTTTTTGGACAGCGTTCGCCGGCGATCATATGCGAAAAGTCAGCCTCGCGTCATTTCTTTCAAGGGTATTAGCGGCCGGCGCGCGGGTTAAAAGATCCGCCTTCATAAGGGCAAGGTCAATCGTGCTTCACAGCCAGTAGCCCCGGTACAGTTTTCGAGAGTAAGTGTTCCGCCATGCGCTTCAGCAATCTGACGAGACAGCACGAGACCTATTCCCGAGCCCGACGCTTTGGTCGTAAAGAAAGGCACAAACAGGTTCGACGTGTTTGCCAATCCCAACCCCTGGTCCTTGACGGACACGACGAGCTGGCCGTTTTGGTGCGACCATCCCACCTCAACAGCACCTTTGGTTTCCAGCGAGGCATCGACGGCGTTCCGAATCAGGTTGATGAGCAACTGCTCGACTTGCGCACGGTCTCCGCGCACGATCGTCTGTGGCCCACCAATAATTTTCACCGGCAGACGCGTCTCGAGAGTAGCCACTCGTTCCACCAGTTTGCCTATGTTCACTGTCTCAAATCGCGGTGGCGGCAAGCGGGCCAGCTTTGAATACGACTCGATAAAGCGCGCCAGCGAATCTGCGCGTGAAGAAATGACTTCGAGTCCCCGATGCATGTCATCCCGCCAATCGGCGGGCTGGGGTTCGCGTTTAATCAAATCGTCGAGACTACCTGCCACGGATTTGATCGGCGCCAGCGAGTTATTCAGCTCGTGACCCAACACGCGCAGCAGGCGCTGCCACGCTAAGCGTTCCTCTTCGCGCAGCGTCTTGCTCAAATCAGTCAGCACTAATAGCTGGTGCTGCTGACCTCCTTCGCGAAATGTGCCACGCCGGATTTCCCATCGTCCTCCGCCACCAGGAAAATTCATTTGGATCGTACGTGGACCAGTAGATTCGTGGCCATCGAAGCACACTGCCAAACCAAGTTCGTCGAGAGTGTGTCCCAAAAGCCACGTCGCCGGCTGCGCCAAAAGTTTTTCTCCGGCGCGATTCACCAGCCGCAATTGCTGCTCAGGGTCAAACGCAAAGATGGCCGAGTCAATCTCTGACATCACGGTTCGCAACAACGCGGTTGCTTCCATCGCCCCGAGTCTTTGGCCCCGAAGAGTTGACCCAAGATCATTTACTTCCAGCATCACTTCGCCTAAAGCGTCGCCGGTGGCCGCACGACGACCGCGAATTGAGTAATCGCCTTCGCGAATGGCCGCCAGAATATTTGAGAGCGTTTGCAGCGGCCGCACCACGCGGTTCTTAAGATTTGCGGAAACTGCGAGCCAAAAGCACACCAGCAACAGATCAACAGTCCACTGCACGCGGGGTGAATAGCCGTTCAGCCACAGGAGTAACGCTGTGAGAGCAACCCCCGGCAAACCAGCCGCCAGCGACAGCAAGGTTACGCGGCCTTCAAACTTCAGACGGCTGTGACGGCTTGCGGGATCAAGGTAGGAGAAGGTCGGAGTTTCGCTCGATCGTTTTCCAGGCGTGGCCACGGTTTATGATAACCCATGTTTTTGCAGCCGCCGGTAAAGCGCGCTGCGACTGAGGCCCAGCGCTTCAGCCGCGCGGTTGGCGTTGCCTTCGAATCGCGCCAGCGCCTTAGTGATCAGTAAGCGCTCGGCATCTTCGAGGCTCATCTCCTCGAGGCGCGCGGAAATCTGCGCGGCAGTTTCTCTCTGCAGCGCCAGATCCATCGCGGTGACGGTGTCGCCGGAACTCATTAGCACGGCGCGCTCGATCACATGATCAAGTTCACGGACATTCCCCGGCCAGGAGTGTTCGCGGAGCGCTTCCAGCGCCTGGAGGCTGAATAGCATCCGTTGCCGCCGGTAATGTTCGCTGTGTTGGCGGAGAAAATGTTCGGCAAGCGGAGCGATGTCCTCACGCCGCTCACGCAAAGGTGGTAAGTGAATTTCGACGGTGTTCAAACGGAACATGAGATCCTGGCGAAATTTTCCTTCGGCCACATCGGATTTCAGATCGGCATTCGTCGCCGACAGGACGCGGACGTCAACTTTGCCAGTTTTGGAAGATCCAACACGCTCAAATTCGCCGGTTTCCAGTACGCGCAAAAGTTTTGCCTGCAGGTTCATCGGCACGTTGGCAATCTCATCGAGGAACAGGGTGCCACCGTCGGCTAATTCGAACCGTCCCACGCGATCAGCCTTGGCGTCGGTGAACGCCCCGCGCACATGACCAAACAATTCGCTCTCGAATAATCCGGGAGAAAGAGCGCCGGCATTTACCGAGACCAGTGGCTTGGCCGCGCGCGCAGAGACGGCGTGCAGCGCGCGCGCGATAACTTCTTTGCCCGTTCCGTTTTCACCCGTGATGAGGACGTTCGCATCGGCGGGTCCGATGCGCTGGACAACATTCAGCACCGATTTCATGGCGGCGGATTCGGCGATAATCTGCGCGAATTTTGCCGACGCGCCATCGTCGCGCAACGCAATGTTTTCAGCTTCCAGCCGTTGACTGCGCCGCAGCGCCTGCCCCAGTTCAATCTGAGTGCGCAACACCGAAAGGAGACGCGGGTTGTCCCAGGGCTTCTGAATAAAGTCGCGCGCGCCGCGACGCATAGCTTCGACTGCGACATCGACGCTTCCCCACGCCGTCATCACGACCACCGGCAGTGTCGAGTCAATGCCCTGAATTCTCGAAAGCAAATCCAGGCCTTCGCTACCCGAGGTCGTGTCGCGAGTGTAATTCAGATCTATTAAGACGAGATCGAACTCTCCGGATTCGACTATCTTCAACACGCCGCCCGGCGACGACGCAGTAACGGTGTCGTAGTTTTCATTTTTGAGCAACAGCCGCAACGCGGCCAGCACGTCAGCCTGATCGTCGGCGATGAGAATCTTTGGCATCTTCCGGAATCTAATCGGCCTTCTCCATTCGAAGAAGGGCTGGGAATGAGGGCTTCGCGATCTGTGCGCTTTATTAAATGTGCGCGAGAGATGAATACGCCGATAGCGCGAATTCATCTCTCGCATCTTTAAATGACCAGTTTGCGCGCTACCTTAAGCCTTCACCCCCGGCCCTCTCGCAAAGGCGCTAGGTGAAAAGGACAATATGTTTTACTCATATCTAAGTGAATTGACCGGGTCGACCTTTGTCGCGCGCCTCCCAGGAATGTAGCAGGCAATCAACGCAATCACGAACAGCAGCAGCGCGACGCCTCCGAAGGTGATTGGGTCAGTTGGTTTCACGCTAAAGAGCATAGTTGCCATCAGGCGCGTAAGCGCAAATGCACCCAAAAGTCCCGCGCCCATGCCGATAATCGTCAGCATCATTCCCTGCCCCACGATCAATTTGAAGACATCGCGCGGTTGCGCACCGATTGCCATGCGAATCCCGATCTCGTGCGTACGTTGCGTTACCGCGTACGACATGACGCCATAGATCCCGACAATGGCCAGGACGAACGCAACTCCGGCAAAGATGCTGAGCAACGTGAGATT
>JBKPPE010000418.1:0-4952 GCA_046733375.1 Acidobacteriota bacterium
CCGCAGATCCGAATCAAAGACCTCAGACGGAATTAAGCGGCACGATCACCGTGGTGCAGATCTCGACGGGTAACCCGCTGCCGTCCGCCGTCACGATCACAGCCGCCGCCACCCAAGTAAACAACCTCGAGAATCTTGAACGGTATGAAGGGATGCGCGTTACCGTGCCGTCGCTGACTGTGGTGGCGCCCACTCAAGGCACGATTACGGAAAGCAGCGCGACGGTTTCATCAAACGGTGTGTTTTATGGCGTCGTCACCGGTGTCGCGCGGCCTTTCCGAGAGCCGGGCGTAAACGCTTCTGACCCACTGCCGCCGGGTTCGCCGGCGAACGTGCCGCGATTCGACGAAAATCCTGAGCGTCTGCGGGTTGATAGCGATGCTCAGCCGGGTACAACCGCCCTTGACGTGTCGGCAGGAGCGGTGCTGACAAACGTTACCGGCCCGCTCGAGTACGCGTTCCGCACCTGGACGATTCTTCCGGATACCACTCTCACGGGGACGAATGGAGGACCGACCCCTGCGCCGGCGGCGACTGCGACTGAGTTCACGGTCGCATCATTCAACATGGAGCGCTTCTTCGATACGGTCAACGACCCGAACAAGGACGACGCGATTCTGACGCAGGCCGCGCTCGACAAGCGCCTCAACAAGGCTTCGCTGATCGTCCGCACGGTTCAGCGTTATCCGGACGTGATAGGTGTCGAGGAGATGGAGAACCTGTCGACCTTGCAGATGGTCGCGGCGAAGGTCAACTCTGACGCGCAGACGATTGACGGGCTGCCTAACCCTAACTACGTCGCATACCTCGTCGAAGGTAACGACATCGGGGGCATAGATGTCGGCTTCCTCGTCAAAGAGTCGCGCATCACGACGGTTGACGTGACACAGATAGAGTTAGCTGGTTGCGACCATATCTCAGGAGCCGGCTGCTACACATACACCAACCCGAACACGGGAGGGCAGGAGCTTCTCAACGATCGGCCACCGCTCGTCCTGCGCGCAACCGTTCCCCGACCGGCGGCGCTCGGCGGAACGGTGGCTTTTACCGTCATTGTCAATCACCTGCGGTCGCTTTCCGATGTCGACAACGACACGACGCCGAACGGCGCAGGTACTGCGGGCAGCCGCGTGCGCGCCAAGCGTAAGGCGCAGGCAGAATTTCTCGCTAACTATATCCAGTCACGCCAGGCAGCTGACCCGACCGAAAAGATAATTACCGTGGGCGACATGAATGCGTTTCGTGTCAACGACGGTTATGTGGATATGATCGGCACCATCCTCGGTACGCCTTCGCCCGACGACCAGACGGTTGTGCCCGGTGACGGCGCTGACCTCGTCAATCCAGATCAGATTGATCTGATCGATACACTGCCGCCGGACCAGCGTTACTCGTACAGTTTTGATGGGAATGCGCAGACGCTGGATCACGTAATCGTAAATCCAAGCGCGCAGTCGATCCTCAATCGGTTCGCTTATGCCCGCGAAGATGCCGATCAGCCGGTCAAGGACTATGAAGACGGCAACATTCCCGATCGTATCTCTGATCACGATCAACCGATTGCTTACTTCAGCGTGGTGCCGGCAACGCAGACGGGCCAAGTCCTTTTTAGTGAGTTTCGCTTCCGCGGCCCGAACGGCCTCTCCGACGAGTTTGTCGAGCTCTACAACAACACGGACCTGCCCATCGTTGTTTCAACGAGTGATGGTTCGGCAGGTTGGGCACTGGTTGCGGCAGATGGCGCGACGCGGTTTGTGATTGCAAACGGCAGCATTATTCCTGCGCGCGGCCATTACCTCGGCGTGAACAGCGCCGGCTACTCATTGGGAAGCTACGCCACGCCTGACGTGACCTGGACGGTGGATATTCCCAATGGCAGCGGCGTCGCGCTCTTTAAGACAAACAACCCCGCGAATTACACGCTGGCGAACCGGCTCGATGCGGCGGGTTACACGGGTGTCACGTCGCTCTATCGCGAGGGTGCAGGATTTCTGACGGGGGGCGCTGAGATGGTGCTCAACCTCCAATACAGTTTCGTGCGTAAGATGACGCGCGCCTCCGGAGGTTTACCGCAAGACACGGACAACAATACCGCTGACTTCATCAGCGTCGATACGAACGGCACGATAACAGGATTAGGTCAGAATCTCGGCGCGCCGGGGCCGGAGAACTCCACGAGTCCAATTAATCGAAGTTCGTCGTTTGGGACTTCGCTGATTGAACCGCTGGTATCATCTTCGGCATCCCCAAATCGCGTTCGCGACTTGGCCAGCATCGGCTCTAATTCAAATTTCGGCACAATGTCGGTTCGCCGCAGATTCACGAACAACACCGGCGCCAACGTCACTCGCTTGCGTTTTCGAATCGTGGAGGTGACGACCTTCCCGGTGCCTCCGGGCACGGGTACGGCCGAACTGCATGCGTTAACTTCAAGCGATGTGGCTGTAACGACGAGTCTCGGTATGCTTACGGTTCGAGGTACGACGTTGGAGGAGCCACCGACTCAAATGAATGGAGGCGGCTTCAACAGCACAATGAGTGTTGGTGTGATCACTTTGGGAACTCCGCTCGTGAACGGTCAATCGGTCGACGTGCAGTTCCTGCTCGGCGTTGCGCAAACCGGCAACTTTAGATTCTTTGTCAATATCGAAGCCTTGCCGTAGTTGTTAGTTACCTTTGAAGATGAAAGTGGCCGCCGATCGAAATGATCTGCGGCCACTTTGTTTTTGGATCTAACGGATAGTCCGCCGGTTGCGGGCTACGCGAGGTCACAGCGCTAGTTGACGAATCGCCTGAGCTGGACGCTGATCGCGAATCCGATCGCAATGAAAGTCGCTAGTACGGAAGAGAGCCCGGCGCTCATCAGTGGCAGTGGGACACCGATGACTGGCAAGAGCCCGACGGCCATTCCGACGTTGAGGCTAATTTGAAAGATCAGCCCACCCACGATCGCCATGATCACCAGCATGCCCGTGCGGTCGCGCGACCTCCGGGCATATGTGATTAGCCGTGTCAGCAATAGCGCGTAAGAAGCCAGCAACAAAATACAACCGATAAAGCCGGTGGTCTCCGCAGTCACGGCGAAAATGAAATCGGTGTGGGGTTCGGGAAGGAACTTCAGACTGCTTTGCGAGAACTCGGAATCGCGCGTGCCTGTGACGCCGCCCGCTCCGACAGTCACGATCGACTGCCACGTGTGATAACCAAAGCCGCGCTTGTCGGCGTTCTCCGGATCGAGAATGACGTTGATGCGTTCGAGCTTGTAGCCATGCAAAAGACCGGTCTTGACTCCGACGGCGTAAGCTGCGGGGGCGCCCACAATGCATGCGGCCAGGACAGCGGCGACGATCCACATTCGGACTGACGAAAGAAAAAGAACTATCCCGAGCAGCGGGAGGTAAGTGATAGCTTGTCCGGTGTCAGGTTCAAGCAGAATCAGCGCGAGCGGTATCAGTAAAATAATGCCGCCTTTCAATGCTTCTTTCCACGTCAATAAGCCAGTACGATGCTTGCCGTAAACTTTCGCCAGCATCAGCACCACGGGAATCTTCATGAACTCAGACGGTTGAAATCTTCCCAAAGGTCCTAATTGAATCCAGCACCGTTGGCCGTTTACTTTCACGCCGATGCCGGGGACGAGCACCACGATGAGCAGCAGCAATCCGAACACGTAGAGAATCGGAGCGATTTCCACTAGCCGCCGATAGTCACTGAAAGCGATCGCCAACATTGCCACGAGCGCGATCGCCAATCCGACAATCTGTTTTTGCCAGTATGTTTCGGTTGGTTGCGCGTTGCGAATTTCCCACACGCCAAAGGCAACGATGAGAATCGCGAGCGCAGCAACCAGCCAATCGAAATCCCGGAAAGTTCTCTTTTTTAGTACTGCGACCATTTCAAAAGTGAGTACGATAGGCTGCCAGCCTGTCGTGCCTTTTCTTATTTCAAAAGACAGGCTAGCAGCCTGTCCTACTGCTTATCGCACCCTCATTGCGATGTTTTCTTTGGGAGGTGGCGGCTGCCCATGTTTCTTCGCGTAATAGACGTCATAGACCGCGCGGACGGACGGCGCACCAAACCGCGAGCCGAGCCCGGCGTTTTCAATTAACGCGACGCACGAAATCTCAGGCTTGAACGCCGGCGCGTAAGAGACAAACCATGAATGGTCCTTATGCTCGCTGCCCTCTTTCCCAAGGCTCACGACCTGCGCTGTGCCCGTTTTTCCGGCAATGTCAAAGCCGGCCAGCTTAATTCCGGTCGCAGTGCCGGCTTCATTCACGACGGCCCACATCGCTTGCACCACGACGGCACTCTGATCCGAAGGAATGCCGAGGTCTTTTGCCGGACGATCAAAGCTGTGGCCATCTCGCGGGGGACGGTAATCATTGTTATTAGCGTCGCCCACGGCGGCAATCGGCCGCACCTCTTTCATCAGGTGCGGGACAACCATTCGGCCTCGCATTCCGATAGAAGAATGCGCTCGCAGCAGGGCGATTGGCGTCAGCACATCTTCGCCCTGGCCAAACGACGAATAGACGGTGTCGATGTCCTTCCACTCAGGATCGGTCGGATACAACTTCGCTTTCAATTCGCGCGATGGCGTAGTGCTGACAAGTTCGTGGGGCAGATCGATGCCCGTACGCTTGTCGAGTTCGAACATGCGCACCATTTCCTGAATGCCCTCGAGCTTCATCTTCAAGCCCAAGCGGTAGAAATAGCCGTCGCACGATTTTTCGATGGCGATGTGCACATTTGGCGAACCATGATTCCCGCCCATGCAACGCGTGAATTTGTTTCCGATCGTGATGCCGCCGCCGCATACCAGATTTGAATTCGCAATCGTAATTGCGCCTTGTTTCAAACCGGCGGTCGCCATTAGGGGCTTCCACGTCGAGCCGGGAGGATAACGGCCCTGGACGGCGCGATTAAGCAATGGTCGATCGGGATCGTTC
>JBKPPE010000419.1:0-5688 GCA_046733375.1 Acidobacteriota bacterium
GTGCGATCAAGCCCGAATGGATTCCCAATCGCCAACACTTTCTGGCCGACGATCAACTTGTCCGAATCCCCCATCGGAACTATCGTGACGGCTTCCACCGGCTTTTCGACTAACCGGATAACTGCGAGATCGGTATCGGGATCGCGGCCGACGACGCGCGCTGCATATGTCTTGCCACCGCCGAAACTCACAGACAGTTTTTCCGCGTCCGCAATGACGTGATAGTTCGTCAGGATGTTCCCCTGGTCGTCGATGACTGAGCCGGAGCCGGCGCCCTCGCGCGGCTGGGAATACATTCCGAAAAAGTCCGTTACCATCGTGGTTGACTGAATGTAAACGACGCCCGGCGCGACGGCTTTGTAGACCTCGATGTTGTTCTGCTCATCGCTGGCGGTCGAGGGATCGCTAATCGGCGGCGGCGAATTGACGTTGAGCGCCGAGGCGAACGGATTGAAACGTTGTGATAACTGCTGGAAACCGAGGACGCCCACCGAAGCAAACAGGGCGGAGCCCAGGGCAATCACTAAAATTTGACGGGCTGTGATGCGGTACATATTGCTAAGTCTCCTGGTAAGAATGACGAAAATTGGCGTATGTGCTTGAGATGCATTTGGCCAAGTTTACGTTTGCGCAACTTGTTATTGCAAAACGCCCCAGGGTTGTCCGCAGTTCCGCGAACAGTGGCGATTTCGGACGGGTCCAATCCAATTGGGATGGGATTCTAGGAAAAGAGGGAGACGACCGTTTGAGGAAGATTACTGACGAACGTCACCATGGCGAGCGGCTGGGAATAGCCGAGGGCCGAGAGTCCGGTGGCAAGATGAACGAACATGAGAGCGCCGTAGACGGTCAGCACTAATCGCATTCCGCGCTGCGCCACCGTCAGATGCGAGCAGCGATAAAGGACGTAAGCTGCGAAACCCCCTATTGCCAGTTTCGTGAGCAGGAAGGGCGCGTCACCCGCTTGAAGTAATTGCGCCATCAATCCGTTGCCTTCGGTGGCGACGTTTGAGTGGACCCAGAAGAGCGTAAGCTGGCCGTCAAGCCAGTTAAGAAGAAAAAGCGCGATGCTTTTGGCTAAGGGTCCCATTGGTCTCAGGAGTGCTCCTTCGCTTTCCCGTCAAAAGGGTTAGACCTCCGTACCCGAACTGCGAAACCCCGATTGTGTCGGGGTTCCGCCGTCCGTACGGGAAGGAACGAGACTCGCTTCGTACTACCCGAAGTAAACTACCAATTTCGTCTGACTTCCCACGCGCAGGCGGATCTCAGCAAAAACTCTGCCGCGGCGACTACTCTCAATTTTTTTGCAAGCCTAATATACGATTAGATTCCGCGCAAGGTATGAATCGTTCAATCAAAAAGACTGTCGCAGAGGCCACGGCTGCGCTGCACACCGCGGAAATCGCTGAACCGCGGATGGAAGCGGTGTCATTGTTGATGCACACGCTGAACGTCAATCGCGCGTTCTTAACTGCCCATTCAGAGCGCGAGTTGAATGCAGACGAGGTCCAGAGATTTCGTGACTTTGTAAGACGGCGGGCCAGCCGTGAACCGTTGCAGTACATCACGGGTGTTCAGGAGTTTTTCAATCTGAAGTTCGAAGTGACGCCCGCCGTACTGATTCCTCGGCCTGAAACCGAACTGATCGTGGAAGCTGCTCTGGAGCTCTTGAGATCGACTGACGCGCCAATCATTGCAGATGTCGGTACCGGTTCGGGCTGTATCGCGATTTCGCTACTGCACGAAATGCCAAGCGCTCGTGCGGTCGGCACCGACATTTCGTCGAACGCGCTGGCTGTGGCGCGGCGAAATGCCGAGCGGCATGCCGTAGGTCGCCGCTTCGCGCTGTCGCAAGCTGATGGGCTGTCAGGATTTTTACGACAGCCGATCTTTTCCGCGATTGTCTCGAATCCGCCGTACATACCGGAGAGGGAAATCCAGAGCTTGCAACGCGAGGTGCGCGATTACGAACCGCTCTCGGCGCTCGTCGCCGGAGACGACGGACTTTCACACATTCGCGCTCTCGTGCGCGACTCGGCGCATTTCCTGCAAACCAGCGGCTACCTTATTTTTGAGATCGGATTTGGCCAGAGTGAAGCGGTGAAAGCGTTAGTAGATGTGGCGAGTTGGGATGTGGTTGGAATCAAGAACGACTTACAGAACATCCCACGTGTTTTTGTGCTGCGCCAGAAGTGATCAGCGGCCCACGATTTCCTGCATTGGGAGAACTGTCGCCGAGCGGGAACGTTGATAAGATCGCCATCGCGAGACGCCTTCGCGAGCCAAACTGTAAATCAGGCGTCGATTTGCCAGGAACAACTTTGCCCATGCCGCTTTTCCCATTTGTGGAAAATAAATGCCGCGGAAGATTAATCTCACGATCAGGTGCATGATGCGATGGTCGATCGGTTTGTCGCTGATTGCGTCAATCGCGCGCGCATTCCTTTCCACGCTATAGGACCCTTCCCAAGCTTGGTCCAACTCATCGTGAGTCTCGGCAATGCTCATTTTTAGTGGCGTGTGGGCCATTTGGAACGGAGCGAAATCCAGCCAATGCTTCGGCCGCGTTAAGCGATCAGACTTCACCAGCCGTTGATAAAGAGGTGTCGAAGGAAAAGGTGTGAGTTGACCGAAAATCGGCAGGCCTGGCGGCCATGACTCAATCTCTTTCAACGTGCGGTCTGCGACTCCGACGGTGTCGTTGTCCAGACCGAAGATGAACGATGTGATGGCATAAATCCCGCGGTCAGCCAGCCGGTTCAACACCGCCGCATACTCCGCAGGCTTATTGAAGTTCTTATTAACGTCCGCCAGATTCGCTGAATCGATCGATTCCATCCCGATGAAAATCCATTTTCCGCCAGAAGCAGCGATTAGGTCGATGAGTTCCTCGTCCCGTAGAAGATTTGCGCTAATCTGTGCTGTCCAGGGTAGTTGCGCACCGGCCGCAATGATGTCCCGCAACAGTGACTTCGTTCTCTTGATATTGATGGCAAAGTTGTCATCGATAAAAAAGACCATCACTTGTTGGCGATTCTTGCGCGCGTGCCGCTTTAACGTCAGCAGCTCATTCACCACGCTTTCATTCGTGCGGAAACGAATGGAATCGCCGAAGAACCCTGTGACCGTGCAGAACTCGCAGCCGTAGGGACAGCCCCGACCAGACTCGATTGGGATCATGAACACTGAGCCCCAGCCGGAACCTTGTCGCCTAAGCACCTTGCGAATTGTTTTCGGCACCAGATCAAACTGCTCCAAATCCATCGTGCTCCATGGGATTTCGGGATAAGGCTGTAAGCTGGGCTTGCGCTCTTTTCCTGTCTCATCGAGCGGTGCGTAGATCTCTTTGAGTTCGCCGCGCGCTGCATCCATCACAATCTTAGGCCACGTTTCGTCGGCCTCGCCCAGCGCGACCGCATCAGCGTGCCGGGGGCCGCCGTCTCGTCCTAAAGCCTCGTCCGGTACTTCCGTGACGTGAGGGCCACCCATCACGACCGGGACGCCGGCGGCGCGAATCGCGTCGGCCATTCGGTAAGCGCGAGCAATCATTCGCGTCATCGCGCCAATTCCAACCAAGCCAATGTTTTCCCGTTGAATGAAGCGTACCAGCTGCTTCTCGTCCATCGGTCGTGCGTTGCCATCGATTAACAAGACTTCGTGCCCGGCTGGAGTCAGCGTCTTCAATAGAAACATCCACAGATGTGGCATGAAATTGTGAGTGACCCCGTTGTCGGGGTTATAGAGCAAAATCCTCATATTAACTTTCCTGTTAACTTTCCTGACTCAGCTGGCTCTTGAACGCCTTCGGGGACCATCAAAAAAAGGTCAGAGGCCAAGCAAACGTAACAAGGGGAAGTATTAAGAACCGATCACCAGGCAAACGGGCCCCTACTATGCGCGGCGGACTATACCACGTTACGGGCTAACAACAGTACGAGAACGAACAAAAGATTCCAATTTTTCCTTGGAAGCCAGCGAGGCAGGTGTTAGAATCCGCGCCGAAACGGCGCAGTAATTGGGATTGCCGCGAATCGAGCTTAACGGAGGTTCTGGTTGCCTTCCCCTGAGATTGTTCTAACCGCCTCATCCAGCGAGGCCAGTGAATGGCGCCACAGCATCTGGCAACAGATGTTGTCCGCAACAATTCCCGCAAAATACGGTCACAAATTTATCAATCCTGAAGCACTGAAGACCGAGTCGTGGCCCGACGGACGCGCGAAGTACGTTCCCAATGGGCTCCGCATGGTCGAAACGTTGCTCTTGCGCGAATACTCTGAGGATGATGTCGTTACCACTTACGTCGAAAATCTCGACAAGTTTGTTGGGCCCGAAACGAAACTCGTAGCGATTCACGCGCACAATCCGCTCGGCATTTCCTACGCGACCGATGTTTATTCGAAGCTGGCCGGCGAGAACCTTATGCCGGTCAATGCGGCTGAGTTCTTGAAGATCGTTACGCACCCGGTGATCAAAAAGTATCAGCCGAAGATCGTGGTGGGCGGTCCGGGCGCGTGGCAACTGGAACGCGCGAACCGGCTCGATGAATTCAAAATCGACTATTTGATCGACGGCGAAATCGAGAAGGTATTTAGCGATCTATTCCGCCAGATCATGGCTGGCGATCCTTCGCTGCCACGCATCATCAAGCTGCCAAAGAGTGTGCAGCCGACGGTCGACGAGATTCCCGTCGTGAGGCACCGCTCAACGTTTGGCGTCGTCGAAATTACCCGCGGCTGCGGACGCGGTTGTCAGTTTTGCGGCCCGGCGACCAAGGTGGGACGATCGTTTCCTCTCGATCACATCCTGCAAAGCACGCGCGTTAACGCGAATGAGGGGGCCACTGAAGTAATGCTCGCAAGCGAGGATATGTTCCTCTACGAGCAAATGCCCAATTTCGAAACGAACGTGCCGGCGCTCGAGACGTTGTTTAGTTCAGTTGCCGCGGTTCCGGGCATCAAGACGATCCAAACGTCGCACATTACAATTGCCCCGGTCGTCAAAGATCCCACAATCATTGAGCGGCTCACGCCGCACGTCGTGCCCTATTCGCACCTCGCGCATCCGGATTCGACCGATTCGAACAAGTGCATCGCGGACCCGATCATCGGCCTGGAAACCGGCAGCGCGCGGCTGTTTGAAATCTTCATGAAAGGCAAGGCTTATCCTTACAAAGCACACCAGTGGCGCGACGTGGTGCTCAAGGGAATGGAGATTCTCAACAAGCACAACTGGTTTCCGTTTTGCACGTTCATCATCGGATTGCCGGGCGAGACCGAACAAGACACGAAAGAATCTTTGAATCTGTTATATGATTTGCGTGACGCAAAGGGCATGTTCGTGCCGACGTGGTTCGTGCCGCTCGAAAATACGCGCATGGAGAAGAAGCACAGCGCGAAGCTAATCGAGATGACGGACCTTCAGTGGGAGTTCTTCTTCACGTGTTGGAAGTACAATCGAGAGTTCTATGCATCGGACAGAAGTCAGTACCAATGGTCGCTCGGCGTCCCGCTTTACTACCGGATGCTTGGCAAACGTTTGTTCGGTAAAGGAATCAAGTATCCTCTCTGGCGCTTCGCGGGCTGGCCCGATCGATTCATGCGCAAGCACCTGTACCTTGATTTCACCGGTTACAAGCGAAGCCAGAAACTAATGAGCGCGCCAGTCAACGAAATCGTCCCCGGTTTCAAG
>JBKPPE010000420.1:0-7568 GCA_046733375.1 Acidobacteriota bacterium
TGCGCCGCTCACGGGCGTCGATGAAGGGTCCGGCGAAACCCCAGCCGTTACAACGGAACAAACGATCTGCGAGCCATCGCAGTCAGTTGATCGAACGGCGGAACCGAGCCACGGTGATCTTTCGGCGGCAGCCATCGAAGCTATTTCTCGGCGTGTAGTCGAACATCTTTCAGACAAGGTCGTACGCGAAATTGCCTGGGAAGTTGTGCCCGAACTTTCGGAATTGCTCATCAAGAAACGGCTGGATCAAAGATAATCGTAAGTTCAGCGCAATGTTTTGAGGCGGGCAGTGCCCGCCTTTTTGCTTTGTAATTACAGAACCGCGAGTGGTAACGAGCGGGATAATGGTTCAACGCTCGTTTTTGAGCATCGGTCCTCCTTATCCCGCTCAGTACCGTTCGCGGTTCTGTAACCGGGCAAGTTACAATTGATTTTCACGTCAAACGGCTGGGCAGTAGCCGCTTCTAAACGCTGCGTTCAATTTAGAACATGATCGAGATCCCAAAAACTTACGATCCGAAAGAAGCCGAGCGCCATCACTACGCGCGATGGGAAGAACGCGGCTATTTCGCTCCCGAAATCAACAAAGATCCGAATGCGCCAGTGTTCTGCATTGTGATTCCGCCGCCGAACGTAACGGGCTCGTTGCACATGGGCCACGCGCTGCAGCACACAATGATGGACATCATGACGCGTCATAAGCGCATGAGCGGTTATCGCACGCTGTGGCTGCCCGGAATGGATCATGCCGGAATTTCGACGCAATTGATGGTTACGCGCGAGCTCAAGAAGGAGGGTTTGACGCGTCACGATCTGGGTCGCGATAAGTTTGTTGAGCGCGTGTGGAAATGGAAGGAAGAATACGGCGGTCAGATTCTTAACCAGCTTAGAAGAGAAGGCGCTTCGGTCGATTGGTCACGATTCAAGTTCACGATGGACGAGGACCTGTCACACGCGGTGCGTGAAGAGTTCGTCCGGCTGTACGACGAGGGACTGATTTATCGCGGCAATCGGATCGTCAACTGGTGTCCGAACGATCAGACGGTGCTGTCGGATCTCGAAGTTCAGCGCGAGCCCCAACACGGCAAGTTATATTACTTGCGTTATCCCTTCAGAAACCGCGAAGGGTCAATCGTCGTTGCCACTACTCGCCCGGAAACGATGCTTGGCGACACCGCGGTCGCGGTGAATCCAAACGATGAACGTTACGCCTCGTTAGTTGGCGAGACTTTGATTCTGCCGATCGTGAATCGCGAAATTCCGGTCATCGCCGATGAGTTTGTCGAGTCGGAATTCGGCACGGGCGCAGTGAAAGTCACGCCGGCGCATGACCCGAACGATTACGAAATGGGGATTCGCCACAATCTCGAGCAGGTGAATGTCATCGACCGCTTCGCACGAATGACTGAAGAAGCCGGCGCGGAATTCGCCGGACTAGATCGTTACAAGGCACGCGAACTTGTGATCGAGAAACTCGAAGCGGCTCAGCTTCTTGAGAAAGTCAGCGACTACGAATTCTCGATTTCCAAATGCGAGCGCTGCAAAACCGTGATTGAGCCGCTGATTTCGACGCAGTGGTTCTGTCGCATGGATCAGCTTCGTGACCTCGCGCTCAACAAACTTCGCAGCGACGGCAAACCGCAATTTGTGCCGCAAGTGCCTTATGAAAAAGTCTACGCTGATTGGCTTGAAAACCTGCGCGATTGGACGATTTCGCGCCAGCTTTGGTGGGGACATCAGATTCCGGCGTGGTACACGAAGGATGGTGAGCTCTTCGTCGCGCGCACTCGCGCCGAAGCTGAAGCCAAAGCCGGCACCAGCGAATTGACGCAGGACGAAGACGTGCTTGACACATGGTTTTCTTCGGCGCTCTGGCCGTTTTCCACGCTCGGCTGGCCGGACGAGACAGACGATCTCAAGACGTTCTATCCGACGTCGGTGCTGGTGACCGCGCGTGACATCATTTTCCTCTGGGTCTCCCGCATGATGATGACCGGGTTGAAATTCATGGGCGAAGAAGCCTTCGCCGATGTTTATGTCACCGGCACGATTCTCGACAAACATGGCCAGCGAATGTCGAAGACGAAAGGAAACGGCGTCGATCCGCTCGAAGTCTTTGACAAGTATGGTGTCGACGCGACGCGGCTGACCCTGGCGCAAGTCGGATCGACCGACACGCGCTGGAACGAGAAGCAGGTCGAGTCTTATCGGAACTTCGCAAACAAAATCTGGAATGCCGCGCGCTTCTGCCTGATGAATGGAGACATGTCAGTACCGGGAGCGGTAGCGACCGGGTCGGGCGATCCTTTTGAAGTAGACGATCGACAAACCCTGCCGTTGCATGATCGATGGATACTGTCTCGGTTGAACAAAACGGCGGCGGCAGTCAATCAGCAATTAGACAGTTACGACTTTCACGCAGCCGTACAGGAGCTCTATCACTTTTTCTGGGATGACTTTTGCGACTGGTATATTGAGCTTTCGAAGTCAACTGTGACGGCGGAGACAGGCTCGCCAGAGCGGGACATCGCGCGCGCGCGCTTAATTTCAATTCTGGAACAGGCGCTGCGGCTGTTGCATCCGTTCATGCCATATTTGACCGAAGAGCTCTGGCAGAAACTGCCGGTTATGCACGCGCGATACCTCAACCGGGCCTATGCCGGCGCCGAACCTACGATCATGTTGACGTCGTTTCCGCGCCCGGACGCGTCGTTAATCGACGAGAACGTCGAAACCGCGATGCAAGCCGTGATCGATTTGATTTCGCGCGTGCGGAATATTCGTTCAGAGATGAACATTAAACCGGGCGATCGGATCGAACTGATAATTGCTGCGAAAGCGAACTTGAAATCGGTCTTTTCCGACAGCACCGATCAAATTGCGCGGCTGACGCGGGCGAAAGAGATCTCAATTGACGGGACTTCGGAAATGCCCAAAGCCGCAGCGCGCGCGGTGCTTGCCGGCGGGGCCGAAGTGGCGGTGCCGCTTGAAGGACTGATCGATTTCGCCCAGGAACGTTTGCGGCTGTCTCGCGAGAAAGAGAAGCTCCAGAAAGAGGCGGCGAAACTCGAAACGCAGCTCGGCAACGCTGACTTTGTGCAGCGAGCGCCGGCGGAAAAAGTTGAAGAGCTGCGCGCGCGTGTTACTGACATTGCGCAACGAAACGCGGCGCTGGATCAAATGTTGGAGGCGCTTTCGTGAACCGTCAGGGAATCGCGTTACGCAGCAATGGCGGGCAGGATGCCCGCGCTCCCAGGGAGGCGCTTTCGTGAACTGGCTTGACGAAGGCGCACTTTACTCGAGCATCGGGCTGTTCCTGCGCGAGGATCTCGGGCGCGGCGACATTACGACGCAGACCGTGTTGTCTCGTAACGTTCGCGCGAAGGGAAGATTTGTTGCCGGCGAAAAAATGGTCGTGGCCGGATTGGAAGCGGCCGAAGAGGTCTTTATCACGCTCGATCCGCAGCAACAGATCGAGGCATTTACGGCGGATGGAGAAGAAGTCGAGCCCGGCAAAGTGATTGCTCGGACCAGTGGCTTTGCGGATGTGCTGCTGGCGGGCGAGCGCGTCGCTTTGAACCTGCTCCAGCATTTGTCCGGCGTCGCCACACGGACGCGCGATTTCGTCAGGGCCGTTGACGGCACGAAAGCGAAGATTACCGACACGCGCAAGACTACGCCCGGTCTGCGGATGCTGGAGAAATACGCGGTGCTCCTCGGAGGTGGTGTCAACGGCCGCTACGGATTGGACGATGGGGTCTTTATTAAGGCGAACCACGCCGCGCTGGCCGGTGGAGTTGGAACTGCCGTGAAGTCGACGCGTGAAAAGATTGGTCATCTGCACAAGATTGAAGTCGAAGTAACGAACGAACGTGACGTGAAAGAAGCATTGGACAGCGGCGCAGACGCACTTTCAATTGAGGCAACTGATGTGACGCAGGTTTCTGAGCTGATTGCGAGAGCTCGAGAAAAATCTTCATCAGCTTCAATCGTGATTAGCGGGGCGATTACAATCGAGAGTGCACGAGCACTTGCAGACGCTGGGGCTGATTTGATTCGCGTCGATTCGTTAACGCAGTCGGTGCACGCGATGGACATCAGTTTTCAGATTCAGGCAGGATAATATAGAGCCGCGAACTGTAGTGAGCGGGTTAAAGACGCAAGCTACGCAGATTGAATTGCTATCCCGTTCGCTGCCGCTCGCAGTTCTGTAAAAGGCATCGCGAATCGCGCGGTATGCATCCAGGTTTTAAGGAGTTAGTTATGTCGTCAAAATCAATTCGTGGTTTAGTCGTGGTTATGGTTGCCGTTTGCCTGATTGGCGTGTTCCTCATCGACTCAAGTGCACAAAAACGACGGCGCAAATCACGGACGCGGCGGCCGTCGACGCCGCGCATTACCAACCCCGCTATTTACGAACCGCCCGCGAATGACAACGCGAACGACAACAGCAATTCTGCCGGTTCCGAATCAACGACTAATACGAACGAAGACCCGGAGGCGATGAAACAGACGATTCGCGACCTTTCAGCGCAGGTTAATCAGCTCAACACTAAGTTGAATTCAATGGAGCAGTCGCAGCGCACGTTGGTCGATCTTGAACGGTTGTCGCGTGCCGAACAGCGATCGGCCGACTTGTGGAAACAGTTGCGCGAAGTCGAGGCACAGCAAGCCGACCTCCAGTCGCGTCTGGAAGAGATTGACTACAATCTGCGGCCGGAGAACATCGACCGCTCAGTCGCGGGATTCGGGTCCATGCGTCCCGAAGAGCTGCGCGAGCAGCGACGCAAATCGCTCGAGAACGAGAAGCTGCGGGTTCAAAAGCAACTTGATCAGCTCGCCGCGAATCATTCTCGCCTGGAAACCGCGATTGCCGGTGCGGATGCTGACGTTGAACGAATTCGAAAACGTCTCGACGCGGCCGATCAGGCGGCGCTTGAGAATTCCAGGACGGCTACCCAGTCGGAAGGCGCGGCGCCCGCGCCGACACCAACGCCAACGCCGTAAGTGGCACACTTCAGTCTGTGTCTCATTGAAACGGATGCGCCCAAATTCACAGACTAAAGTCTGTGCCACATTATGAGTACGATCGCCACGCATGATCTCTATCAAATGATTGGCGACGCGAATGCTCGCGGCGAGCGCGTGGTTGTAGCGACCGTTGCCGAGACACGTGGCTCGACCCCGCAACGTCGCGGAGCCAAAATGCTGTTCTTTGAGAGCGGAGAGACGGCGGGAACGGTCGGCGGCGGCTGCGTGGAAGCGGAAGTCTGGGCCGAGGCTCGTGAAGCTCTGCGCGATGGAAAATCAGCTCTGCATCACTTCACGCTGACCGCTGACGAAGCCAGCGAAGAGGGAATGGTTTGTGGCGGCACAATGGATATTTTCATCGATGTATGGGAACGTTAGTGAATAGTAAATCGTAAATGGTGAATAGAAGAGGCTGGAGGCTGGAGGCTAGAGGTAGACTAGATCACCTGCCGGCTTTCTTATTTCTAGTCTCTAGCCTCTAGTCTCCAGCCTCTTCGATTTACCATTTACCATTTACTAGTCTCATGGATTCCTTCGTCGAAAACTACAAAGCCAAGCATCAGCACCCGCTGAACAAACTTTGTCATGCGTTGGGCATTCCGATGATTACGATTTCGTGGCCGCTTTTCTTTTTCAATTGGCGGATCGCGCTGGCACTTTTCATCGGTGGGTGGGTTCTGCAATTCATTGGGCATGCGATCGAGGGAAATCAGCCGGCATTCTTTCAAAATCCGATTTACTTTTTTATTGGCCCATGGTGGCTGATTCGCCGCGCCGCTGAAGCCGCCGGACTTCTCAAACCTTCCACATCCAAATAGACTCTTTCGCGCACCTTTCGGTGCTGCCATCGATGCCAACCAATACGGAACTGACGAATCGAATCAGTGAGATTCTCGAACGGGGGAATACTGCCTTGTTGGTAACGATCGTTGAATCGAACGCGGCTGCGGCGAGAGTCGGCGCCAAAATGATCGTTTCCGATAAGGGCGAAAGATTTGGCACCTTCGGCGATGCGGCATTGGATGAGTATGCGCTACGAGATTCGGTCGCGTTTCTACAGTCGCGTGAAGCAACGAAAGTGCTTCACACAGCGTCGGCGGGTTCGCGAAGAGCAGCGTTACCCGACGTGAAGATGCTGTTTGAAAGGATCGAAGCTGAACCGCGCCTGGTGATCGCAGGTGCGGGTCACGTTGGCGCGTCGCTTGCTCGACTGGCGGCAATCGCCGGTTTCCGCGTAACACTGATCGATGACCGCGCCGAATTCGTTGATCGCAGTCTCTTCTCATCGCCTTGTGAAGAATCGATTGAGTTGGTCACCGGTAATGACTGGCGCCAGGCGATGCAGGCCGCCGTTGGCAACGGCAGAGGTGTGTCTGTGGCAATCGTGACTCGCGGTCACAAGCAGGATGAAGAATGCTTGCACGCAACCCTCAGCGCCGGACCAGACTACGTCGGCATGATCGGCAGCAAGCGCCGCACAAACATTGTTCTCGAAAAGCTACGCGAAGAAGGCGCGAATGAAAACGAACTGAAGAGAGTTCGTGCGCCGATCGGTTTGGACATCGGTGCTGTCTCACCGGAAGAAGTCGCCCTCGCCATCCTCGCTGAAATAGTCGCAGAAAGACGAGGCGGGAAGGGCGCCTCGTTATCGAACTGGCGGCGAGGTTAGTTTCTCGTCTTCAAATACTCAGCCGGCAGCGGGGTCTTGTCGTCTTCGCCCTGCCAGAAAATCGTCACCACCCACCAGCGCTTTCCGTCATTCATCAACTGAATGCTGTTGATGCCGCGCGCGAATGGCTTCTCGTCTTCAGCCTTATGCCGCGACTCGTACGTACTGAAAAGATGCGCGATGTTGCCGAATTGTTCCGTGCGGCGAGAAATCTCGCGCTCGAAAAATCCGTTCTGCTCAAGCAGCGGCGCCGACCGGGTAATGTATTCCTCGGGTGTACGCACGCGCGACGCAACTTCCCCGGTTTGTGGATTGCGGCCTGTCGGTATCAGGCGCGCTCCCGGCACGAATAACGAACGGAAGCGATCCCAGTTGCGCTTCTGACCCGCGGGACCAGAAATGACGTCATATAGCGCCGCCACAATCGAATCCATCGTGGCGACATCTTTTGGATCGGCAGCTGGTGTCTGTATCGTTGGTGGGGTGGCAGGGCCTTGCGATGTTGACGACGCTGTCGGTGCTTGCGTTGGGGCCGTCGGTTGTTGCGTACTCGGCGCGCCTGATGCCGGCGGAGCTGGCGGCGGAGTGATAGGTCTGGGAGCAGGCGCCGTTTGCGCCCGCGCCGTCATAATCGCCCCAGCGCTGAAAGCTAAAAGCAACGCGGTTTTGTAAATGATCCTTCTCCTCGTCATTTCTTTGCGCTCCCGGTTAGTCTGATAGTGTTGTGATTAAAGCATGACTGTATCGGCACAACAAAACCATGGAATTTCATCGTCGCAGTTTTGCGCGACTGCTGCGGCGATGTTATTAAACTATTCATGTCCGCCCCAGTTGAAATCCGAAAGGAACGCCAGCGTGGCCTCAGCGA
>JBKPPE010000421.1:0-6450 GCA_046733375.1 Acidobacteriota bacterium
TCCCGAGGGTCTTGCGATAATGATTCGCGACAATATCCACACCGTCGGGGTTGGGCGAAGGAACCAATATCAAAATCGTGTTGTGAAGAATCGAAAGCGTGTCTTCGTCGTTTCCGCTTATCAGGTTGTACGCCAGCTGCATTGACATTTGCGATGCCACAATCTCGGTTGAGTGGATCGAGCATGAAATGACCACGACAGTCTTGCCGTCACGTATCAACTGATCGCGTTCTGCGTCGCTCCGAACTTTGCGTGGATCGGCGAGTTTGGCCTGAATCTCTTTGTACTTTGTGAGATTGCGGATATTCTCAGGCGCGCTGATGAGCGCGAAAAACATCGTGCGCCCGAGCGTGGACTTTCCGATCGTTTGCACTTGCAGACGATCGCTCGCCGCATCAAGTCGCGCGAAGTACTCGCTGATTTGTTTCCAGTCGGCGATTGTCCGATCGTCGCCGGGATCGAATCCGAGCACAGAGCGAGGCGAAGGAATTACAGTTGGCGGCGTTCTTCGTTGCGCGAGAGCGCGCTGCGGACAAACGGCGACAATCGTTAGAAGAATTAGCAGCGCCATAGGCGCGAAATATCTGTAGAGCCAACGATCGCTACGTGCTTCTGTGCGATGAAGAAGAGACGGCCGTCTCGCCTTCATCGCAGGAATGTTCGGTTGACAATCTGGTGCTATAAATATTTCGCCGCTACCGCGGCTCTGGCTCGTTTCTTCTGATCTGATTTGATCGCAATGGCGACTACGATGCATACCGGGGCGTCCTCTGAAGAGTCAATCTCGAAAGTGAGCGCCGCGCAGTCTAACACACCCCGCCGGCCGCACATCCTCGGCATGCTGTGGTTCGGCTGGTCGTGGTTCGTGGCTGGGCTGTTGTTGCTCGTCTTTGCACCGCCCGTGGTTTTACTGGGCACTCTGTTCAAGAAGCAGAACTGGATTTATTGGTGGGCTAACTGGGGCGCGCGCAACTGGCTGCGGCTAAGCGGTGTGAGAGTCAAAGTAATCGGTCGCGAGCAGATCGATGCAAATCAAACGTACGTCTTTGTCGCCAACCACTGGTCGTACCTCGACGCGGCGCCGCTGTTCGCGTTCACCGGACGTCGCATGGGAATGATTGCGAAAAAGGAATTGTTGAATGCGCCGATACTTGGGCCCGCGATGGGTTACGTAAATGTCATTGCCATCGATCGATCAAACAAAGACCGGGCAGTGCAGAGTTTGAACGTCGCGACCGAACGTTTGCGCGCGGGCGTTTCGTTCGGCGTTTGTCCGGAAGGGACCCGTGCAAAACCCGGCGAGATGCTTTCGTTCAAAAAGGGCGCCTTCCACATGGCCGCACAAGCGGGCGTTTCAATCGCGCCCATTGCCCTCAAGAACAGCGATAAATTAATGGGAAAGGGAATGGGTGAAGCCTGGCCGGGAACTATCGAAATGGTCTTCCTATCGCCGGTTGATACGTCGTGGGTGAAGGACGACAACGATCTAAACGTGCTCGTGCAGCAGATTCAGTCGATGATTATGAAAGAGTTAGGAATTGAACGTTTGTCGCACCGCGAGCCTCGTCATTCCTCTTTGAAGTCGTAAGTCAGAATTCCCGTAATCTTCACCGCAGTGCCACCAACCAAAGTCGGCTCAAAGTGCGCCTTGCGGGCAGCTTCAATCGCGGCCATCCACAATTGCTTAGGCCCGGACACGATGTCTGCGGACATCACGCGGCCAGTCTCATCGATAATCACACGGACTATCACCTGACCGGTAATGTGTGCCTTGCGCGCTTCACCGGGATAGATCGCCTTCGGCAGATCCGTCGCTTTGTCGTTGAGACTGCCCGACTCAACCGGACCGCGCGGGCGCGGACGATTGTCGGTTTTGGCGTCGGTCTGCCCACTGTTTGATGGCTTTACCTCTTCGAGTTCCGTGATGGTGACCTTACCGTGTCCGACTACGTAGTCGGTGTACTTGACGCGCATGCGAATGCGCAGGTCTGTGCCGTTGTCGAAAACCAAGTCATCGTCGGCGTATGAATAAGTCGGAAACCAGAATTTGCCGTCGATCTGTTCGCGATAAGTTTCGACAACTGGAAATTTATTGTTCTTTGTTTCGGGAATTCCCTTCCCTTTGGTCTTGACGATCTGAAAGTCGTGATCGTCGACCCAGATACGGCCGATAAAGAATCGTTCTTTGGTTTTCTTCGCATCAGGCGTGATCTTGGGCGCGACGTCAAAGACGTAGAGATCGAGTTCGTCTATCCGTTCCTTGCCGACGTATTTGAAGTTGTACTGACCAAGCTTCGCGGCCTCCAATGCGTAAGGATTGACGCCCCCGAGGTCCTCCAAATCTTCAGGCGTCATGCCACCAAAAGTCGGCATTGGAAAGAACGCGATCTTTTCATAGCGATTGCCGGAGTCGTCAAACGTGAATTCAGACACACGGTGATACTCGCCAACGACCTGACCGCCCATCCCGATTTCCTGCACCAGCGCGTCACGTTTGAATGCGTAGCTGAATAGCGCACGGCGAAACTGTGTTTCCTTCGTCGTAACTTTGCGAATGATATCGTCGATTTGCGCTTGAGTCAGCGCCACGGCCGCGATGTTCGAATCAGGTTTGGCGGCGGACGCTGTTTCCTGGGCGCCCGCGAGAGAACTCGTCGAGAGAACTAGAAGCATTGCGGCCAGCAGTAACGCCAGACGCTCGAAAAAAGTAGCGAATTTCAAACCTTTCCGATTCATGTTGAGGTTTTTCATATTGGCCGCGCGCTGCGAATTATCGCCCGATGCAGGCTTTGCTTTCAACTGCGTCAGATGTCGTACCCAAGGCGCTTTGTTGCCCGTACTGCTCATTAAAGTCGTCATTTTCCCAACTCGCACTTCAACGGTTTTCAAGCTAAGATAGCTGGTTTGCGGAGTCGGCCAGATTCTCGACCGTGGCGCTTCGCGATGTCTTACCAGCCATGACTGTTGAAGCTATCGAAGTCCGCGGCGCCCGCGTCAATAACCTCAAGAACATCTCGTTTTCTATCCCGATTAACCAGTTAACGGTCGTGACGGGCGTTAGTGGATCCGGCAAATCCTCGCTGGCTTTCGATACCGTCTACGCCGAGGGTCAGCGGCGTTACGTCGAGTCGCTATCCGCATACGCGCGGCAGTTTCTCGAGCGCATGGACAAACCTGACGTCGATGAAGTGCGCGGCATCGCGCCGGCGATCGCGATTCGCCAGAAGAATTCGACGCGCAATCCCCGCTCAACCGTTGGCACGCAAACTGAGATTTACGATTACCTGCGCCTGCTGTTCGCGCGCGTCGGCGTAACGGTGTGTCGAGTGTGCGGACGCGAAGTCCGCCGCGATTCGCCTCAGTCAGCGGCCGATGAAACGTTGTCGCAATTGGCCGCGGACTCCCGATTTTACGTTCTGTTTCCCGCGGATGCGGGCTTGTCTGCTGAGCTAAACGGAAACGGCTCATTAGCAGAGACGGCGGAAAAGGGAGAGGCGGTGACGCGGAGAAAAAGCAAATCTCCGCTCCCCGTCTCCGCGTCTTCGCGTCACGTGATCACCGCTCACGTTATGAGCCTGATGCAACGCGGGTTCACGCGCCTTTTTCATGAAGGAAAGCAAATCGATCTTTCGTCTTCAGATGATTACAAGCGAAACGATTTCGAGGGCGTATACGTGCTAGTCGACCGGTTGACCGCGCGCGTCGATGCCCGCCAACGGCTGGTCGATTCGCTTGAGACCTGTTTTCGCGAAGGACACGGGCAAGCGGTAATCCAAGTGGCCGACAACCCCCTTTCCGCACGCGGAGAGGGGGCAGGGGGAGAGGTTAAGCTGGGTGCAGCAACCCCACCCCAACCCGTCCCCGCTCGCGGGGAGGGGCCACAACGTCTCCGTTTCTCTGAACGGTTCGAGTGTAAATACGATCGTATCTTCTATGCGACTCCCGAGCCGCGACTGTTCAGCTTTAATAATCCGTTCGGTGCGTGTCCCACGTGCCAGGGATTTGGAAACACGATTGGTCTCGACCTGGATTTGGTGATCCCAAATCCAGGGCTGACGCTTGCTGAAGGGGCCATTGAGCCGTGGACAAAACCGCAGTACGAGTGGATGCAGAAAGATCTTCGACGCTTCTGCAAACAGGA
This sequence comes from Acidobacteriota bacterium, assembly GCA_046733375.1. Taxonomy (GTDB): domain Bacteria; phylum Acidobacteriota; class Blastocatellia; order Pyrinomonadales; family Pyrinomonadaceae; genus UBA11740. Next base: position 4,142 of record JBKPPE010000421.1, read on the forward strand.
ACGAATTCCGACGAACATCCCCTTCAATCAACTGACGCGTCAGCACCGAAACGCGATTATCAACGGCAAAGGCGACTTTGACGGCGTGCGCGGCTTTTTCGATTGGCTGGAAACGAAAAAATACAAGCTGCACGTGCGCGTCTTTCTTTCCAAATACCGCGGGTACACCGTGTGTCCGGATTGTGAAGGTGGGCGCCTGCGCCAGGAAGCACGCGACGTACGCGTGGGCGGAATGACGCTGCCGCAAGTTTGTGCTTTATCGATCAAAGACGCTGCGGCGTTCTTCGACGCTTTGGAATTAAAAGACGAAGAGTCCGCTATTTCTGATCGCGTGCTTTTCGAGATTCGTCGGCGGTTGAAATTCCTTGTCGACGTCGGTTTGGATTACCTGACGTTGGATCGCCTGGCGTCGACGTTGTCAGGTGGTGAAGCGCAACGAATTCAATTGGCTACGAATTTGGGCTCCTCTCTGGTAGGCGCGCTTTATGTGCTGGACGAGCCGTCAATCGGACTCCATCCGCGCGACAACGATCGTTTGATTGGGCTCCTGCACAACCTGCGCGACATCGGTAACACGGTGCTCGTCGTTGAGCACGACGAAGAGATGATGCGATCGGCCGATCATCTGCTCGACATTGGGCCAGCGGCGGGAGAGCTTGGTGGCCAGTTGATTTACGAAGGCGACTTTCCGGGACTACTCGAGAGTCCGCAGTCGCTGACCGCGCGTTACCTGCGCGGCGACGCGGAGATCCGCGAGCCCAAGCACCGGCGGCCGCTCAAGATCAAAAAGTTGAGCGTGCGCGGCGCCAGCGAGCACAACCTGAAAGGCATCGATATCGACATTCCTCTCGACATGCTCGTCTGCATCACCGGCGTCAGCGGATCCGGCAAATCGACGTTAGTGCACGATTGCATTTACGCCGGTTTGAAGAAGCTGCGCGGCGATTGGCAGGGACATGTGGGCGCGTATCAAAAAATCGACGGCGGACAATACATCGACGATGTGATTCTCGTCGACCAGTCTCCGATTGGACGGACGCCACGCTCGAACCCGGTCACTTACATCAAGGTTTACGACGCGATTCGCGAGACGTTTGCCTCGACACGGGAAGCGCACGCCCGTGGCCTCGAACCATCGCACTTTTCATTCAACGTTCCGGGCGGCCGCTGCGAAGTTTGTCAGGGCGACGGCACGGTGACCGTAGAGATGCAGTTCCTCGCCGATGTCGAACTCATCTGCGAAGAATGCAAAGGGACGCGCTTCAAACAACAGATTCTTGACGTGCGTTATCGCGGCAAGAACATTCATGACGTCCTGAATCTGACCGTGCACGAAGCGCTGACGTTCTTTCGCGACGTGCCGAAAATTACGAATCGTCTGCGGGTGCTGGATGACGTAGGACTCGGATACCTGCGGCTCGGACAATCGGCGACAACGCTCTCCGGCGGTGAAGCACAGCGCGTGAAGTTGGCGGCGCACTTGTCGAAACGTGCCGGCGCACGCGCGCTTTACATTTTCGATGAACCGACGACCGGACTTCACTTCGACGACATCAACAAGCTGCTCACCGCGTTTCGCGCGCTGATTGAGGCTGGTGGCTCGCTACTGGTGATTGAACACAACCTCGACGTGATCAAGACGGCTGACTACATCATTGACCTCGGGCCGGAGGGCGGCGAAGCGGGAGGTCAGGTGGTCGCCACGGGAACGCCAGAGGCGATCATGAAGGTGAAGAGTTCCTTTACCGCCAAGTACTTGAAAGCACATCTGCGACATTCGAATGGGAGCAACCTATGAGCCTGAAACAGCAAATCATCTCCGACATGACGGCCGCGATGAAGGCGCAGGATGCGACGCGAACTTCGACGCTGCGGATGCTTAAAGCTGCGATCACCAACCGCGAAAAAGAAGGCGGCGGCGAGCTGACCGACGAAGACATTCAGAAACTCTTACGCTCGCAAGTAAAGCAACGCCGCGATTCGGTCGAGCAGTTCGAAAAAGCCGGGCGCCAGGAATTAGCAGACAAAGAAAAAGCCGAAATCGACATCATTGAAGCCTACCTGCCGCAAGCTGCTTCGAAAGAAGAAATCGACCAGGCCGTCGCCGCGGCGATTGCCGAAACCGCCGCGTCAACGATGAAAGACATGGGCGGCGTTATGAAAGCGGCCATGGCGAGACTAGCCGGCAGAAACGCGGATGGGAAGACCGTTAGCGAGACGGTCAAGAAACAATTAACTGGTTAAAGTGGGCGTCCTTAGCATTCCGCGATCGTGTCTATCGCCTTCAACGCTTTAAGTGACTATTACCT
>JBKPPE010000422.1:0-2816 GCA_046733375.1 Acidobacteriota bacterium
ACGAGATTGGCAATATTGTCTCGTGGGCTCGGAGATGTGTATAAGAGACAGGCGCTCAAACAGATCATCTACGAACCGTGCATGTTCGTCCCAGAATTGCTGGGCGCGAACTGGCTTTGATGAATCCCAGTTCGGTCCGGGTCGCAAAAACAGAGCGACTGTTTTCTTCACAAATATGACTTAAGAGCTACTGGCCAGCCGTCAGAATCTTGCGCAGTGACGATGATGAGTTATCGTTGCTCGAATAAAAGATGTCGGTGATTTTCCAGGCCTTGCTGCTGTCGCGTTCGACGCGGAACAGAATGGTCTGCTCCTTGCCGAAGTTCTTGAACGTTACCGGAACGTCGGCGAGGTCGCGATTGCCTTCGCCATACTCGGGCGGCTTGATTCGGAAGGCCGTGATTTTCATGTCCTGCGCGTTGTAGAGCGGGTCGCCGTCTAATGCTCCCACTTCGTTTTTGGCCGCGGATTCCGAGGCGTCTTTCAAAATGAGATCAGCAAGATCTCTAGCGAAGTACTTGTCCAGTCGCGCGCGTGATTTTGTTTGAAAGAATGGATCGGTGCGCCGGTTTTTGTGCGCCGCGTAGAGATCTCTTACCAAAGCATCGGGTGTGGTGCGCGCGCGCTGTGCGTCCACAAGTGGCGCGATGAACAGCAAAGCTGCTGCAAGCAGAAGTAGTTTCGTTGTCATGTGATTCTGGTTTCAGGAGCCGCGTCCGCCGGGGCGACTTGTCGCACCGTTCGTTCCCACGCGCTCTTGAATGGATAACAGTAAATTAAGACGATGACCGACACACCTGCGGCGCGCAGCATGTTGCTCCAGTCGCCGGTGATGATAGTGATAATGAAGCCCATCAAGCCAATTGCGCCCGCGACCGAAGCGATCTGAATCGTGGTCCCTTGCAGTGTCGTCAGTAATGCCGACATGCCTTTGACAGCCGTCACGTCCTGAAGCCGCATCGATGAAAAACGTGTGCGGCGCAGGACAAATACTCCTAATCCGCAAATGAGAATTACCAGCCACAAGCCCATCGCAATCTTCGGATCCGCGGGCCGGAAAATCTTCGTGGCTGCAAAATAAGCGACACCCAGCAGCGCGACATCGAGTGCGAAGAAGATGAGCACGACAATGGTTGCTGCGCGGTGCCGATTGTCGAGTTCCTCCCGAATTGAAGCCGGTGTCATTGGGCAGGAATGCTACGTGAAAACTGCAGTTCACGCCAGTGAGAAGTTCGCGACGGCCGAAGTCGTCTCGGCCGTTTGCTGTGCCGAAAGCCTGCGGCTTTGCGATCTGGTTTAGGTCAAAAGTAATTCGGCTTCGGGGCAGAGCCTCGAAGCCGAATCGGAGTTGGTGATGAGGGTGATCTGTAAGGCGAAGCCTTACGGCACAGCCGGCCGGCGAAGCCGCACTACGGCTTCGGTGTTGCCGTCGTCCGCGGACGTTCGGCTGTCGCTGGGCTGGTCGTGTGAATTATGGGCTGAACGTTCTCCGGCAACTCGCCACCGTTGGCGATGGCTCGATCAATCAAATCGGTGCCTTCGCCATGACGCGTTATGAGAATGCCATCGTGATTCGTCGTCACGTTCGCGTCGCCGGTAATCTGCTGCATCATGTTCGCCATAAAGCCCAGCTTCTCGCAGGTCGGAATCTCCTTCTTGATTGGATCGGGATCCGGAATAGGTGCGCCGATGATGTTCAATTGCTCTTTCGCCTTATCGATGTACTCGCTGTTTGGGTAGTCGCGCACTAGCTGTTGATAGAGTTTAGCGGCCTCATCCGGTTCCTCCTCTTGCTGAAAGGTCCATCCCAAGCGAAAAAGAACTTCGTCCATCAAGCAGAAGTTCGGATATTTTTCGACGATCTCCCGCAAACGATCCTGCTCGCCTTTTAGCCCACCCTTTTTATTTTCGAAACGAGCGCCATAAAACCGCGCCACCTGCAGATTGTGCATGGCCAGGTTGTCCTGCACTTCGCGCAAGTGCGCTTCCGCCGTGGTCCGCAGATCCGTCTGCGGATACCGCTGCAACAAAGCTTTCAGTCGTTGCTCGGCTTTACGAGCGTGAGTGATGTCGCGATCGGATAAACCCATCTGGCGCATCTCGGTTTCTGCGACTTTCAACAGGGCGTCGTCCGCCAGCTGATCAGTCGGGAAGAATGTCCGCCAGTCTTCGTAGGCCTGGCCCGCCTGTGTCAACGAAGCGGTAGTTCCTTCAAGATAGAACGAATCGGCTATAGCGAGTTTCGCCAAGGGAAGGTAGGCCGAATCCGGATACGTGTTGATGATCGTCGTGAAAAGCAGGCGACCGGTTTCGTGGTTGCCTTTGCGAACTTCTTTGGCCGCTTCGATGAACAAAACGCGGTCACGTCCCGGCGCAACAGTGCCCGTCAACTCATCGTACTTGTCATTCTTTTTTCCGGGCAGGAGTCCGAACAGACGGCGCTTGCTCTTTTCTTTTGGTTTGTAATTCGGGGTCTCGCCGCTCGCGCTGGTACGGGCGCTCGCGGTTGCCTGTAGCGCCGCGTCAACCCGCGTGTTTAAGTCAGTAACGGATTGCTCCAGACTGCTTATTTTCGAAGTGTCGTATTTCTCAGCCTTGTCTTCTTTAACTTGAAGGTCGTTGATTTCACTGATGATTGAATTCGCTTCTTTGTCCAAACCGCGCAGGCGCTCGCGAGGGTCATCAGCATTCTTGGTCTTGTCCCCTTTGTCGCTCGAATTCGTCGCGGCAATCGCCGATGAAAGTGAGCGGCGCATCGCCTCGAGTTTAGACTTCATTATGTTGAGCCGCTGCGTGTTCGATAGATCGCTTTGTCC
>JBKPPE010000423.1:0-11182 GCA_046733375.1 Acidobacteriota bacterium
ACGCCCCGAAATGAAACGAGATGATAGCACGTCTCGATAGGACTGAGTAAGGAGGACTGAGGACTGAGGATTGAGATGAAACTTGGTTTGCTTTCTGGTTTGCTGAGTCACTGCTAAGTCACGCAATCATTCTCAGTCCTCAGTCCTCAGTACTTCCTTCCGTCCTTCCGTTCGTGAATGTTTGACGTGTCGCCAGATCCACCACGTTGCGGCAAGCACAATTACGATTCCTATAACAAAATCGAACCGATGAAAGAGGGTCTTCAGACGCGGGTCTTTGTCCCATCGCTCGCCGAGCTTTTGACCGACGTACGCCAGGGCGAGACACCACGGCAACGAACCGGCGAAAGTGTAGATGATGAACTTCTTCAGGTTCATGCGCGCGACGCCGGCAGGAAAGGCGATGAACGTGCGAATTGCCGGCAGCAGGCGGCTCACGAAAACAATCACTTCGCCAAATCGATCGAACCAACGATCGGCGAGATCCAAATCGTGTCTGGAGACGAGCACAAACTTTCCGTACTTCTCGATCAACGGCCGGCCCCCATACATTCCCACCCAGTAAGCGACGAGCGAACCGACAACGCACCCGAACGCGCCCGCGATCGACACCAGCCAAATGTTGAAGCGGCCGGTGTACACAAGGTAGCCCGAGAACGGCATGATGATTTCCGACGGCAGCGGAATACAGGCCGACTCAATCGCCATCAGCAAAACGATTCCGCCATAACCAAGCAGTGAGATCGTCGCGACGATGAAGGCCGTCAGAACTTCAAGTATGCGTGCAATCATGAATTAGGAGCGGTGAGCAGTGAGCAGTGAGCAGTGAGCAGTAAGCAGTGAGCAGCTGAACGTTGCGTTTTCACAAAAAGTTCTCCGTAACATGGAAAGTGATCCATTCTGATTAATGTTGTTACCCCGAGCGGACGATGCGACCACTCGCCGCTCACTGCTCACTGCTCCCGCTCACTGTCCTTTCCATCCATGCTGGCCAATCAAAGGCACGAAGGCACAGGAGCCGTGCTCTTCGAGTTTGTGTCCTGTGTCGGTTTTAATCACGCGAACCAACCGTTGACTCTCACGGGTCTCGCCGATGGGAATCACGAGTCGTCCGCCGACTTTCAGTTGCGCGAGCAGCGGCTCAGGGATCAACGGTCCGCCCGCAGCCACGAGGATCGCGTCGTAGGGCGAGTGCGCCTTCCAACCAAGCGTGCCGTCGAAGGCTTTGACGGTGGCGTTGTAGATCCCGAGAGCACGAATGCGCGCGTGCGCTTCGCGCGCCAGCTCGCCGATTCTTTCGATCGCATAAACCTGCGAAGCGAGCTCCGCCAGCACTGCGGTTTGATAGCCCGAACCGGCGCCGATTTCCAATACGCGGCTCTGCTTGTTGAGTTCCAGCAGCTCAGTCATGCGGGCAACGATGTACGGCTGCGAAATGGTCTGATTGAAATTGATCGGTAACGCGTTGTCGTCATACGCGCGGCCTCGTAAAGCCTCGGTCACAAAGAAGTGCCGAGGCACCGAACGCATCGCATCGAGGACTTTTTGGTCGGTGATACGGTAATGGTCGCGCAGGCGCTCGACCATGCGCTCGCGCGGGATTCGAAGTTCAGCTTGTGAAGAGGTCGACTGTGACGGTATGAAACTCAATTGTTTGCGCGTGCGGCTAGCTCTGCAAGACTTCGAGCGAAGCGAGATAATTCCACGATTCCAAAGAGGACAAGAGCGCGTGATCAGTCATGTCACTCTTCAGCGGTGTAATTGAGACGTAGCCTTCTTCGATAGCGCGATAGTCAGTGCCATCCTCTGCGTTCGAGCGAAAATACTGCTCGCCGATCCAAAAGTAAGGCTTGCCGCGCGGATCGATGTGCTCGGTGATTACGGGCCGCGCATTCTTGATTCCCTGGCGCGTCACCTGCACACCCTTGATGTCACCTTGCGGGACGTTCATGTTGAGCAGGGTGCCTTCGGGTAGTCCCTCACTCAGAATTTTCTTGGTCGCCAGCACGGCAAACCGTGCCGCCTCGGTGAAGTCGAAGTGTTCGCGCGCTACGAGACTGACGGCCAATCCGGGCACCCCGAGAATGGTCGCTTCCAAGGCTCCCGCCACAGTGCCGGAATACGTCGCATCGTCACCGAGGTTGCCGCCATGGTTTATTCCCGAGACGCACACATGCGGCCGCTCATCTTCTTCAAGGATCTTGTGTAGGGCGAGTGTCACGCAATCAGTCGGCGTGCCGTCGACCGTCCAGTGACGGCTGTCGATCTGGCGAATGCGAAGCGGGCGCGCGAGTGTGAGACTGTGCGAAGCGCCACTCATCTCAGCGGCCGGGGCCACAACGTAAACGTCACCCAACTCGCGAAAGGCTCGTTCCAACGTTCCGAGTCCATCCGAATGTATGCCGTCGTCGTTCGTTAAAAGAATTCGCGTCATGCTGCCAAGCTACGATTATATTCCACTTCGCCCGCACAGACCCGCGCCAAACGTTTTATTCAAAACGTAGCGAGCTAGCCGGTTTTTCCCGTGAATCAAATCTGGTAAGTCTCGCTCTTCCGCCGCGACTTATGTTGTCGGGCGAGGACGCGGACGAGCCTTCTTCTTGTTGCGCTTGCGAGCGAGCGCAGACTTAAGTTTTGCTTTTTGTCCTGGCGGCATGAAAAACGCGTGCTTTTTCGCGTCCTTGATGATCTCTTCGGTCATCACTTTACGCTTGAAGCGGCGCAGCGCGCTTTCAATCGACTCGCCGGGATTAACGTTGACTACTGCCATCTATCTTTCTCTTCCTTCTTAAGTATCTTGTCAAACGGCTATTTAACACATTCAGATCGCGGTTGGTCAAGCAGGCAAGCGAAACCCCGCGAGCTGTACTGCAGCACGCGGGGCTTGAATTGTTGGATGAAGATTAGACCGCAACGACCGCCGCGCTCTTCTTGCCGTTGAGACCTTGAATCTGAACGGGCTTATCGCCGTTGTCGGTCGTGATCTGCTGTTGCTTCATGACCATTTCCTGATACAGCTTGCGCATCGCGACCATTTCTTCGTGCGCAGTCTTCGGACCTTCCATATGTGGTTTGTTCGGCCGCGCCAGGTCAACTTCGTTCAGGATCAGGTTATGCGCCTTGTCCGCCAGTTCCACTTCCCGGCCACGCGCGAAAATCTCGTGGCGGCCATGCTCTTCGTACCACTTGGCCACGGTCGCGTTCTGGTGCATGTGCTCGATGATATTGCGCCAGCCGATGCCCGTGTTGTACGCGCAGAAGCTGATCTCGCCTTCCTGCGTGCCGTACGGGATAATGCACATCTCGGTGCGGCGGAAGTCGTAATTAAACAAATCCTGGAACCACATTCCTGCGATGAACAGGGAGTTCCAACGATCTGAACGGCGCTTCTCAATGTCCTCCTGGCTGCGATTGCCATCAACCTTACCGTAATCCTTGCCAGTCAGACCGAACGACTTGTCGAACTTCTTGAAGAGTTCGTACAGATTGAAGTGTGTCGGGGCATTTTGCGGGCGGTAGTGCTTCAACAATGCGAGGCCCATCATCAGGTTCGACATCCATTTGCCACGAGCTGCGTCAGTAATCTTACGCATGTCCTTAACCAGACCCGGGATGTCGAGGAACGCGGGCACGGGACTCATCTCTTTCGTTTCCTTGTCAATCATCACCGCCGTACCAACGCCGCAGTTAGGATGACAACCACAGGAAACTTGTCCCCAGTCGGACTCCGGTCCATGTACCAAGTCCGCAAAGTCTGCGAAGGCGCCCATTAATGAGAGCGGGAACCAATCGCGAGTCGGCTCAGTAATACCGACCTGATTCTTCACGTCATGAGCCAGGTGCGAAAGTGTATAACGCTGTTGCAGACGCCGTTCAGGCGTGATCGCCTCATCGCGACCGGTGAATGAAACCGGCTGGAATGAAAGGAACGCGATCTTCTTCGGGTTGTCGAGCGCGAAGCGAATGATCGACCCAACCTGATCGTTATTGATTCCGTTGACCAATGTCGTAACGAGAACGATCTCCACACCAGCTTCGTGCAGATTGTTAATCGCGCGCAACTTCACATCGAACAGATTGCCGACCTGGCGATGGCTGTTCGCATCGTTGCCAATGCCGTCAAACTGAAAGTAAACGTAGCGGAGACCAGCTTCCGCCGCCTGCCGGCAGAAGTCCTTGCTCTTCGCGAACTCAATTCCGTTCGTCGCCGCCTGAACCGAGTTATATCCGACCTTCCGCGAGTACTTGATTGCTTCGATGAAGTGCGGCGAGATTGTCGGCTCGCCACCAGAGAACTGAACCGACATCTGGCGCCGTGGCTTGATCGAAATCGCGTTGTCCAGGATTTCTTTGATCTCATCCATGCTGAGTTCATGAACAAAACCCACCTGGTTCGCGTCCATGAAGCAGGGGTCACACATCATGTTGCAGCGGTTCGTAAGGTCCACCGTCAATACTGCGCCACGACCGTACTTGACGGTGCTCGAACCGTGATTGTGCAACTTTTCGTCATTGTGAGCCTCGATATCGCGGCCAGGAAACATGGTTTCGATGTGCTGCAGAAACCTCGAATCGATTGCCATCATATCTTCGAAGTGCCCATGTGTCGGACAGTCTTTGACCATCCAAATTTCACCGTCGCGTTCGACAATCTGCGCCTTGATCTCGCCAACCTTTTCGTTAATGAGAACAGCGACGTCCTGCTTACCGCTCAAAATGTTCTCCCGCGCCTCAATTACACAGTTCGGACAGAGCGAGTCCGTTACTCGCGGCCAGCCCAGCGTTGGCTTTGTCTTTTGCCACGACTTAAGCAGCGGCTTGTCTGACCACTTCGGGGTGAATGACGGGTTGGGCTTGTACTTATTGACGACTTGGATGGCGTTGAAAAGGCCACCAGCGGCCATCGTGAGTCCGCGTTCAGCGTATTTAATTGCTTTCATTTAGATATCAAACTCCATCGAGGGGTACACAGCTGCGCGTTAAGACTTGGCAACGGCTGTGCCCCGTATCGGCATTTCGCGTATGTGTTGCAAGCACGCACCTTAGAAGGGATCGTCCGCCCGCATTAGCAGCCGGGTCAGCGCGCCATCCCGACCCTCCGCGTCCTTTAAGGCCTATTTCGACACAGCCGTGAGCATCACCCGGTGGCGATCCAGTTTCCGTTCGCCGGCTGTTCGCCAAATTAAGCGCTTAATCGTCGTTAGTTTATGTAAACGTTGAAGTTACGTTGCTAAATCGTTGCGGCAAAATGGTGTTGCGTCGATCCCAAGTCGCTGTTAAATTCCCCCCACTTGCGGCGTAAATCATTGTGACGCAAGGAATTGGCGGCTCTCGGGCACAGTATGTTGCGGCGAACGACGTTCTGGACCCATTATCTAGTACAAAATGGGTTTTTCGGCACAGGGCGGCGGGTAACAACAAATGACCACGAAAAGCAAAATGCGGCAAAGAGGTCACAGGTCGCTGGCGCGCGTGACCGCCCGTCGCAAAATGGCTTCGCTCCGGGTGAGTAGCCAGCGCAGGCTCTTTCGAGTCACTGAGAACCGACAGCAGGACGAGCGCTTGTCAGCAACTGCTGCGCAAATCCGAAGGCCATGCTCGATTAACTTTTGGGAGGTGATCCATTGAATCGCGTTGCGAACTCTTATCGCTTTAGTGCTCGGCCGTTGAACCGAGCGGCAATTTCGCAAACCGGCCCGGCGTCAGTTCTGCGAGCTCAGGCAACGACGTTCGACCGTATTGCCCGAGGCGCGATTGCTTTCGTTCCCTCGTGGATTTTTCTCGGAATGATTTTGCTCGCAGCCTCCGCGATCTGCATTACGGTAAATCTGCGAGGCACCACAGAGGCCAAAACGGCAGCACGTCAGCTTCAGCAACTGGCAACAGATGTTACTGCGATGCGCAAGTCCAACGCGCGGCTCGAACTTCAGGTACGCCAAATCACAACAGACCCTGCAATTATCGAATCGGCGGCGCGCGTACGGCTTGGCATGGTCCGGCCAACGGATATCGTCGTCCCGATAAAATCTCAATCAGGAACCAATCTGGCAACACTTTCTTTTGTCCGCTAACAGAACCCGCTTTACCCTGCTGCTTCTGTCTACGATTTCGGGTCCTACCAAAACGCGCGGCTGCAGAAGATCGCAGCCGCGCTCTTCTTTTAGGTTCTTGCGACGAACTATCGTGTTTGACACGCTATATGGCATTCACTAACATCAAAATTTCGTTAAGCGCACGACCAAATGGCAACTACTGACATCGCCAGTCCCCAAGTCGAATCAGGTTCTCCTTCAAGAACTAAGGAGCGCAAAGCGAGTTTTCGCACTGTTTCACTCGACGAGATCAATCGTCTCTACACTCCGGACGACATTCGCGACGTTGAATTGGCCACCGACATAGGTGAGCCCGGGCAATTTCCGTACACACGGGGCATTCACGCCACCGGTTATCGCGGGAAGCTTTGGACGATGCGGCAGTTCGCCGGTTTCAGCACGCCAGAAGAAACCAATCAGCGATTCAAATATCTTTTGAAGGAAGGTCAAACCGGTCTTTCGGTTGCATATGACTTGCCAACGCTGATGGGTTATGACGCGGACTCGCCCATCTCCGAGGGCGAGGTTGGCAAGTGCGGCGTCGCCGTCTCTTCCCTGGCCGACATGGAGACGCTGTTCGACGGAATCGATCTTGAGCACGTCACCGTTTCGCAAACGATTAACGCTCCAGCTTCCGTGTTGCTTGCAATGTACCTCGTCGTAGCCGAGAAGCAGGGCGCTAGTTGGCAGAAGATTTCGGGAACACTACAAAACGACATATTGAAAGAGTACATCGCGCAGAAAGAATGGATTTATCCGATCCGTCCGGCGATGAAGCTCGTGATCGATACCTTTGAGTTCTGCACCGCGCACGTTCCCAGGTACAACCCAATTTCAGTCAGCGGTTATCATATCCGCGAAGCGGGAGCCACGGCGCTACAGGAACTCGCGTTCACTCTGCGAGACGGAATCGAATACGTCGAATGGGGAGTCCGGGCCGGTCTTGATATCGAGAAGTTTGTGCCGCGAATTTCATTCTTCTTCAACGCGCACAATGACTTCTTTGAGGAGGTCGCGAAGTACCGTGCAGCGCGCAGACTGTGGGCGCGAACGATGCGCGATCGTTTTGGCGCAGCAAATGAACGTACGCTCCAGCTTCGTTTCCACACGCAGACCGCAGGCGTTTCCCTGACCGTACAGCAACCGCTCAACAACGTGGTGCGGGTGGCGATCCAGGCGCTTGCCGGAGTGCTGGGGGGCACTCAATCTCTGCACACCGATTCGTATGATGAAGCGCTCGCTTTGCCGACGGATCGGGCCGCTCTCCTGGCTTTGCGCACGCAACAAATAATCGCAGAAGAGAGTGGCGTGGCAAACACAGTCGATCCGTTGGGCGGCTCGTACTTTGTCGAGGCACTAACTGAAAAGATGGAACAGGGCGCGCGGGACTATTTCGACCGGATCGACGCGATGGGTGGCATGGTAGAGGCTATTGAGAAGGGTTTTCCGCAAAGAGAGATTCAGGACTCCGCATATCAATATCAGAAGGCGCTTGAGGCCGGTGATCAGACAATAGTCGGGGTCAACAAGTATCAGATGGACGCAGAGTCGACTGAAGTCCCGATTCTCGTGATCGACGAATCAGTGCGCCATCACCAAATCGAAAGGCTGGAACAGACCCGCGCGCGGCGCGATGAAGGCGCAGTGGCGAAGGCACTAGACAACATTCGCAAAGCTGCAGAAACGAACGAGAACACAATGCCCGCGACGATCGAGGCGGTCCGCGAATACGCGACGCTCGGCGAGATTTGTTCGGCGCTGCGCGATGTCTTTGGCATCTACGAAGAGCCGGCAATCTAACTTCATCAACTCTGCATGGCCCAATCCGAAAGAAAAATTCGCGTGCTGGTCGCGAAGCCAGGTCTTGATGGTCATGACCGCGGCGCCAAAGTAATCGCGCGCGCGTTGCGCGATGCCGGTATGGAGGTGATCTATACGGGGCTGCGCCAAACTCCCGAAATGATAGCAGCGGCGGCGTTGCAGGAAGACGTGGACGCCGTGGGGGTTTCCATCCTTAGCGGCGCACACAACACGCTTTGTCCGCGAATAGTCTCGCTGCTACGCGATCAGGGAATGAATGACACGTTGGTGATACTTGGCGGAATTGTGCCACAAGAAGACATCCCAAAACTGAAAGAGCAAGGTGTCGCCGAAATCTTTCTGCCCGGAACGTCCACTCAGGACATCGCCAAATTCATTCGCGAGAATGTGAAGCCGCGTGACTAATTGCCGCTTGCTACTTTTTCGAAAGGAAGCGCGCAATACCTTTTTGACAATCTTCCGTCATGCGCGCAGTCGCGTTGACATCGACACCTGCGGCTAGCGCGTCTTCAAAAGCCATCGCTTCGCTCGCATAGAAGAGTGATTTAGACAAGCTCAGCGCAGATCGGCTGAGCTTTTGAAACTGCGCAGCGAAGTTCTCTACGTCAGCGACGAAATTCGCGCTTTCGAACAGGTGATTCACCAGGCCTAGACGGCTGGCTTCCTCGGCGCTAATCTCACGCCCAGTGGTCATCAGTTCGAAAGCGATCTTTTCCGATGCGCTTCGACGCAAGATTGCCATCACCATTGCCGGGACAAATCCGAGCTTCACTTCAGGAAAGCCGAACCGCGCGGAAGACTCGGCGAGCACGATGTCACACGCGAGCGCCAGCCCACATCCGCCCGCCAGCGCGCGACCACGAACCGCAGCGACAAGCGGCACTTGTACTTGTCGCATTAACAGAAATAGTTCAGCCAATGACTGTGCATCCGCAAGGTTTTCAGCGACGGAAGCCCTTGAGATTTTCTGAAGCGCCGACAGGTCCGCGCCGGAACAGAAATCTGCTCCCGCGCCATGCAGAACAATGCAATGAACTGTGTCATCTTTGTCCGCACCTTCTAACGCCGTTTTCAAGTCCGCGACCAGCTCATCATTAAGGGCGTTTCGCTTGTCAGGGCGATTCAGGGTCAAAAATGCCACCGCGTCTCGAACATCGGACAGAACTGTTTGCGTCGCCGTCATCGCTTTCTAACTCAATCCCAGTCGAGCTGCCTCTTTATCGGCGATCTCGATTTCCATCCTCAACAGCGCTGTCGAAAATGTCATGCCTTGTGCGTCCGTCATCAACGAAAGTGTGCCGCCACCTCCGAGACTTTCATGGAGGAGGAAATTGAGCGCACCGAGATTCGGCAGCTCGAATCGCTCGACATCCCCTTTGCAAATACCGCGAAAATGCTTTTTGACGCGCGCTGCGGTGACTTCCCGAACGAGGAACGGATAGAAGTCGTCGCGCAAAGCGATTAGCCCGACATTCGCTGTGTCGCCTTTGTCGCCCGACCTCGCGTGGGCCAATTGTGTGAGTTTTATTTTCACTTTCGAGTTGCCTATTGCATCTACCAACTCAGCTCTTAAGCAAATTCACTTCCGATTGGATTTCGCTTTTCGGAATCAGTGCGGGCCAGTACGCGACAATCTCTTCCACTTTCGGGCGACCGCCGGCGAAGCCTGTTACTGCCGGCGGGCCTGTCAGAACTAATGGTGCGATCTCTTTTGTGAACCGCTCAACGGCCGCGCGATCGTTTCCGCGCACGCCGACGCGTAGCTGCACTTCTGGCAGGTCGGCCGACGGCTCACCCGCCAATGGCCCATGCGCAGCACCCGCGCCAACAAACTCGGTCAGCACCTGCACGAATTTCAATCCGAGACGATCGAGCCGCGCGCGTAAGACACGATCTGCCGCCTGAGCCTTCTTGTAAGCATCCGGCCACGCATAGACTAGCGTGCCGACTGCCTTGAACCCTGACGAATAGCTGATTGACACTTTCAGCGAATCAGTAGCCGGTCGGCCTTTGATTCCAAAAACACGGACGCGATCGGGACCGTCGTCGGCCAAGTGAATCGTCGTGAAGTCGGCAACGCAATCAGGCGTAATGTACTCGCGCGGATCGCCCATTTCGTAAAGCAGTTGTTCCTTTACCGACGGAATGTTAACGCAACCGCCGGTTCTTTCGTGCTTGGTGATAATGAACGTCCCGTCGGGGGACGCTTCTGCGATTGGGAAACCAACGTTTGCAAGATCAGGAATGTTCTCCCAATCGTACTGACAATTTCCGCCCGAGCATTGCGCGCCGCACTCGATGATGTGGCCGGCGATCGTCCCCGCCGCCAAGCGATCCCAGTGATCAGCCCCCCAGCCGAATTCGTGGATCAGTGGTCCTAGAGTCAATCCCGTATCGGTCGCGCGTCCGGTAATCACGACGTTTGCGCCCTGGCTCAATGCCTCGACGATGGGCGCGGCGCCGAGGTAAGCATTGGCGCTTTGAATTCGATTCCTCACAACGGCGAGAGGCTCGCCTGTATCGAGATTGCGTAGTTCAATTCCTCTGGCTAGCAACTCGTCCATACGATCGAGAATGTCATCGCCTGTCACCATTCCGATTCGCACTTTGTCGCCCAGTCCCAGTTCAACCGCGACATCGCGCACGGCCGCGGCACACCCCGGCACGTTCACGCCTCCGGCGTTCGCGACGACTTTGATGTCGCGTTCGACACAAGCCGGCAGGATCTCTTTCATCAAAGGCACAAAGTCGCGCGCGTATCCGGCATTAGGATCGCGCGCCTTCTGCTTTTGCATGATCGACATCGTGACTTCGGCGAGATAGTCGAGCATCAGATAGTCGATAGGTCCACCCTGCACCTGACGCACGGGTGCGTCGGGCAGGTCGCCCCAAAACCCCTGCCCTGCTGCGATGCGAACTCTTTCTTTCATCACTTACCGTTAGTAAGACGAACAAACACGGAGCCAGGCGACAAACAGACTACCAAGCGCCGTGGCCATCAGCGGCGTTGCGGCGTGAATTTGCCCAGCTCCGTGCGATTAAGTGATCCGCACAGCTACCGCTGAGGCGGATTGGTTGTAGCAGCGGGAGCGGCAGGCTTTTTCATCGTATGCTTCCGCGGCCGGCGCATGCCGCCACCGGTGGTGAACATAATTTTTTCGGGCTCGCCGGGCACGCTCGTCAGTGTCAAGCCGTCTCCCATCTTCTTCGCACGCAGCGAGTGTGCGTGGCTCGCGCCTTCCGGCATAACTGTGACTGCAGTATATCCG
>JBKPPE010000424.1:0-8660 GCA_046733375.1 Acidobacteriota bacterium
GTCTGTCACCGGGAGCGATTCGCCGAATGTCTGAGTGCCGGACAAGATGTCAGACATCTGCGGAAAGGTTCGTACTGGGTTCGGCACTGGAGCAAACGAGCGGAAGATCGGCCGATTGCCGTTATCGGTGTTCGGAGGACCTGCTGCGCCTAAATCATACTCTTCCCAACAATAGGTGAGGGCGTCTGCGTCGGGATCGCTGCCGGTCGCCGTGAGAGCGAAGGGCGTGTTAGCGGGAATCATATAATCGGGCCCAGCATCAACGCTGGGCGGATTATTTCCGGTGTTCGTAACCGTCCCGGCAGTAGCGCCGCTGCCAAAAGAAGTATAGTTGACGATCTGTTCGATACTTTTGGTGTGAAAGTAAGTGTCCGTCGAAACGACTTCCTCATCGCCACAAAGGTTCCAGTAAACACCGTTGGGTAGGAGCCCGCCTCGGTAGGCCATAATGGTCGAGCCACTTCCCGGTTCGTATGCCGCCTCGGGAAATCGACTGTCGCCACAGTCCAAAGTAGTCCCGTTAAATGTGTGCAACGCACCGAACATATGACCCAATTCATGGGCAATGAGATAAATAGCCGGGTTGGAGGTTGGTTCCGTTGAACGGAAGATTGAGGCTCCCAGACCTTTTTGTCCGTTTACGCCCACGCTTTGATACTGACCTGCTCCCTGGAATATGAAATGGCCAGGCTGGAATGCGTAGACGTGGCCATCGAGGACCATGCCGACATCGTAATTGGCCCTGCCGACTATCCGATCAAGATTTGCCTGATTCTGACCTAACATGGTTTTTACATCGTCGCTCGTATAACCATCGGTCGCCGTATTCGTAAAGATGATCGAAGTTTCATTACCGATCAATGTCAGGTGAATCGCGAGATCTCGCTCGTAAATGGCGTTAACCGCATTGATCAGCGTGGTCATTGTCCCCAGCGCTCCCGCAACAGTCCCGCCGCCGTATTGTTGGGTGTACTCGGCGGTCGCGGCCAGTGCTAATCGGTAAGTGCGGAGCGTCGCGCCGGTCGCGATGCCCAGACTCGCAGAGTCACTCTGCAAGTATTGTCCGGTTGGGTGCTGAGTCAACGACTGCTGGACGCCAGGAGTTATGCAACTGAATGTGCTCGCTTCTGTCGGCGCATCCCGCTGGTCATAACTAACGTATTGTCCGCGACTCATGTGCGGTGCAGGTTCAACGATGAATGTTCCTGCGCTGGTGAGCACGATTGCGTGAAATCCATCTGGCGTCACATCGAGCCTCGTGGTGGCGGTCGGATCATCAAGTCCGCGACCTCGATAGGTCTTAATCTCCGGGAAACGCGCGGCGAGTTCGGCGGCCATCACGGGGGATTCCTCGATATCAAACCGAGCGAACGTTCCGTCCGGCAGCGGCAACGACATTATGACTCGAGCCTGACGGGCCGCTTTGGTGAATTCCCTTGGCGCATGGCCGAGCAGTTTGCGTTGGGTCGTCTCGTTCAGAGTTAATGTCCGGAAGAACTTTGAATCCGCTTCGAACGACGCGTGATCATTTGCCTCCTGTCGCCTGCCTCCTGCCTCCTGCCGTCTTTCCCCTGCCGTCTGCCATAGGCCATCTTCGGATCGATCTGCGCTCAAGAGTTTGGCGTCATGCGACTCGGCCTGCACATCATGCGCGGCATTGACGGGCGAGACGCCCGTGCGGCTCTTTTGAGGTGATCCGACTGGCCGCACAAGACTCGACGGTACGATCAACTCTGCGACTTCCATCTGTTTCGATCGCTCGGCTGTTACGTGGAAATCGCTTTCGGACAAAAGCATCGCCCCAGAGACGCCAGAGAGAAGACAGACAATCACCGTGAGCCGGTGAACGAAATGCCGGCTTATCCTGGCAAGGTTTGGCTGGATTAGATCACTTCTATCTACTTCTCTCATTGTTATTCCGCGTTTGTCGCGAATCCGAAGGAAGAGATTGAGGAGAGTGCGAGTACCTTACACACTTGTTCGAAAAATGGCGAATGTTTTCGCCATCGCCGAGGAATACATCAAGACGACCTTGAATGGACTCGCTTCAAGAGCCTGTCTAGAGTTACAGGTTCGGACGTACTTTTCGCCGCTAATCCGGCCCATCAGAATCAATTCGCCACTGCCACCTGAAACTGTTCGAGCTTTCCGTCAGGCATCTCGTACGTCCAGGCGCGGACCGCTTTGTTGTTCGCGAAGCGGATTATGTAATTGCGATAAACCATGCCGCCGCGAAGGTTCTGACCCGTTTGCGTGAATGATTCCCACTTGCCGAGCGGGCCGAGGCTGCTCTTGAAATCTTCCAAAGCTTGCTCGTCGAAGTAGCCGTTGGCGTTGTCGGTGAAGAGCGAACGATCGATCTTGCCTTGCTGTAATCCTTCGAAAATCTTTTTCGCTTGTTCCAGTTTTGCCGGCGTGGCCGGATCGTTTGTCGCAAAAAGAAGCGGCGGGATGCCGGATGCGATTGGGCCGGCGGCGCCCGATGCATCCTGGTTCGTCAGAACGACGACCGCGGCACGATCATCGGGAAACACGAGGTTCTGCGCGACAAAGCCAGAGACTTCGCCGCCGTGCGAGAGCGCCCGACGGTTAAGCGCCAGCGAGACATTCACGCCCAATCCATAACCGGTGCCGACGCCATTGTTGAGCAACACATTCCGGCCGAGTTCGGCATACGATGCCGGCTTCATCAGCTTGCCTTCGATGATCGCGATGTCCCACTTCGCGAGGTCTTCTGCGGTCATGGCCAACTCGCCCGCGGCGAACAGCCAACCAGTTCCCTCTTTCGGCGCGACACGTAGAGGGGCGAGCGCGAAACGCATGTAGCCGGTCGGATCGCTTTCAGTTAGCCGCGCTGCGTCGATGTCCATCACGCTCGTCATGTTGAGCGGCTTGAAAATGTTCTGTTGGAGGAACTGAAAGAACGGCATGCGCGCGACCTTCTCGGCAATCGCGCCGGCGATCACATAGTTCGTGTTGCTGTATTGCCACTTCGTGCCCGGCTCAAAGTCGAGCGGCTTCTTCGCCCACGTGTCCATGATTGCGCGCGCGGTCGTCGGCGACAGCATCGGCTTCATCACGTAATCCTGCGGCCAGTAATCCTGATAACCCGACGTATGCGACAGCAGTTGGCGAATCGTGACTTCGTTCGCGCGCGTCAGATCGGGAAAGTACTTGGCGACTTTGTCATCGAGCGAAAGCTTCCGCTGTTCCTGCAGCATCAGGATGGCTGCCGCGGTGAATTGCTTGCTGATTGAGCCGATGCTGTAACGCATCTCTGGTTTCGCCGCAGTCTTCGGCTCAAGCTTCGCATCGCCGTAAGCTTTGACGTAAGCAATCTGTCCATCTTTCACTACGGCCACGGACGCGCTCGGCACGCCGGTGCGCGCGAGCGTGTCAGCGGCGAGCTTGTCAATCTTTTCAGTGATGTCGGGTGGAAGCGTTTGCGCGGACGCTTGGAAAGCAAAACTAATTACGATGACGAGAGCACAGAATATGGGTTTGGGACGATGCACGATGATTCTCCTTAATCCGAATTGAAATGCGTTGGGAATTATAGCAAGAGGGAACGCCGAAGGCGTTCATGCCGCGATTACTTCGCCAGCCTGGGATTCCACCGATCAGCGCCGCCGAAAACCCTCCTGATCGTGATCGCTCGCGCCTCTGACTTCGTGAGTTGTCTCGCCCAACGAACGCGAGCACTCGCATTGGCGCCGGCGCCGGTGCTCGCGAACTCTCCGTACCGTGCGGTCTTTTCGCGTTCGGGAAAGTTCCAGTTGTGCCAGCCTTCCGGCCTCACAACTTCCGACATTTCCGTGTTGAGAAAAATCACCGATGAGTAAGCGCGCCATGGTCGCCCGAGATAACTCTTCACGTTTGCGGCGCCAGTGACTTTGCAGTGCGAAAAAACGAAGCCGAAAACCACGTCCGAGGGTGTGGAAGCGGCCGTGATGTAACCGTCGCGGAGAGCATGAATATGACAACGCTCAAACCAGGCGGTCGACGCGCCGAAGATGAAATCGACGTGGCCCTCAATGTAACAGTTTTCGAAGTACTGCCGCCCGCGATTCAGGAGAATTGTGTCTTGCCAGCCAAGAAAACGGCAGTTGCGAAAGGCGACCCGATCACCGTCGACACGTACGGCTAATGCCTGACCTACCGGTCCCGCTGAATTTTCGAACGTGATGTTCTCAGCAGTGACATCGTCGGCATCGATCTGCACGGAAGGCGTCCGAAAAGTGCCGATTGGTTTGCCATCGCTGCCAATGATGTTCGCGTTCAGGTTGTAAGTAAGGATCGTCCGGGCGGCGTCTTCGCCAATTAGGCGAAAGTAACGTTTCTCTCTTTGCAGGTAAATCAGTTCGCGGTACGTGCCCGGCTTGATCCGAATGATCACCGCCGCGTCTGCCGTCGCCGCGGGCACCGACATGATCGCTTCCTGAACGCTCTTGAAGTTGCCGCTGCCGTCCGTGGCGACAACGATCTCAGTCGGCTTCGCGAATGCAGCCCCCGCGAAAAGCAGAATGGTGGCGAACGCCCAAGCTGTGAGATAGCAGATGCGATGAAGCGAACTCCGATTCATATTGATCAATGGGAGGCGCAATATCCTACTCTGACTTTGCGATCCTTTGCGCCCTTGCGTCTTGGCGTGAACTACATGATTCGCAGGTTATTGGTCCACGCAAAATGCCAAGATGCAAAGACACGCAAAGTCAGGACCCCCTACCTGGTCTGGCTACTGCATTCGCTTCTTCAAAAACTTCGCGAGCGGCAAATGCAGTTCGCGGATTCCATCGACGACCAGCCTCGCTATCACTTCGGCGCCTTCGGGCGAAAAGTGTGTGTTGTCTTCGATACCGTTTGGATAATTCGGATTCTCGCCCGGCTTCAGCTGCAGAAAGAGTTTGCGCGACGGCTCGGCTCCGTACTGCTTGAGCACACCTTCACTCTTGCGATGCATATCGATGAGCGGGACGTGATATTCACGAGCCACTGCGCGTACGATGTCGGGGTATTCGCCATGCGTGTCGAAAAAGACGCCTTTGTCATCGAAGCGACGCCGCATCACCGGTGTCAACAGAATAGGAACCGCGTTCCTGGCACGCGACTCATTAACAAATTGAATCAGGTTAGCGCGGTAATCGGCTGGTGGCGTGTAGCGATCCGTCTTCTCCTTCGACTCGTCGTTGTGGCCGAATTGAATGAAAACGAAATCACCTTTGTGCAACGAATCAACGATACCCTGCCACAAGCCTTCGGAAATAAACGTTCGCGTGCTGCGGCCATTCTTCGCGCGATTGTCGATGCGCACAGACTTCTCTCGGAACAACTGCCCGAGCGCTTCACCCCAACCGGTTTCCGGCCGCTTTTCCGGTAATTTCTCCGCCATCGTAGAATCACCGGCCAAGTAGATCGTGATCGGTTGTTGCGCCTCCGCCTGGATGGCACAAACCAAGACGAACAGGAGCCAAAATGCGAGGCGAAACGTCGGCCGTAGATTGAGACTCAATCCAAAATTGGTAAGACCCATTGGCCGGGGGATTATATGGTGGTCATATAAAGCTTGACAAGCCCCAGCTAAATTAGGCAGAATACGCGCCGCTTCGAGGGGTTTTCTGAATTAACGTCGGACCGAGCGCCCTGCAATTGGTCAGACCAACATCAACTTTCTTTCAAGACGCGAGGTTTCCAATGAGCACGAAAACTATTCGCCGCAGTCTAGTTGCTACGCTGCTGGTCATGGGTGTGTGCGCGGTCGCCGCTGCCCAGGAATTTAGAGGCTCAATCACAGGCCGTGTGACCGATCCGAACGGCGCGGTAGTGCCTGGTGTCGCAGTTGACCTGACCAACGTCGGCACGAACGAGGTGTCCAACGCCACCACCAATGACGACGGGAGCTATACGTTTCCTGTCTTACAGCCGGGAAAGTACAAGCTGGTCGTCACGAAAGAAGGTTTCAAAGTCGAGGTGCGCGAAGGAATTGAAATTCGCGTCGCGGACAAACTAACACTCGATGTTCAGTTGCAGACCGGCAGCGTCGCCGAAACTGTAACGGTCACCGCGGTCCAGCCTTTGGAAACCGGCAACGTCACGACGGGCACGACGATCGAACGGCGACAGATTGCCGAGCTTCCGTTGTCTGAAGGCACGGCCTATCAGTTGGCTACGTTGGCGCCGGGTGTGGTCTACACGGGTAACCCAATGTTTACCGCGCCGATTTCGAACGGCAATCTGGCCGCGTTTCGCGTCAATGGAGCGCCCGCACAAAATCAGATCACGCTCGATGGATCTCCGAACTACGCGTTTGATTTCGCCGTAGGTTTTTCGCCACCGGCTGATGCGGTGCAGGAATTCAAGGTGCAGACCAATGTGTTTGATGCACAGCAGGGCTATTCGGCAGGTGGCACCGTCAACGTCGCAGTGAAGAGCGGCACGAACGATCTGCACGGATCAGTCTATTACTTCAATCGAGACCGAAGCCGCACGGCAAATAATTTCTTTTCGAATCGCAGTGCACAGGCGCGACCGATCCGCACTTATCACCGCTTCGGCGGTGTGGTGAACGGTCCCGTTCGCGTCCCCGGTATTTACAACGGTACTGACAAGACCTTCTTCCTCTTCTCGTACGAACGTCTGCTCGACAACACCGCAGAGCCGCAACTGTTCACTGTTCCAACCGCAGCCATGCGAAATGGTGACTTTTCCGCGTTGATTAGAGATCGCAGCAATATCAATGCGCTGGATGCCAACGGTCAACCAAGGAACACAATCATTTATAACCCGTTCTCTGGGACGACGAGCGGCAGCAATGTAGTGCGCACATCTTTTGGTTGCCCGACTTCTGGTGCGGTGGTCTCGACGACGTGCAACGTTATTCCGTCGACGCTCTTTAATCCGATTGCGACGGCTTTGTTGAAATACTATCCGCTGCCAAACATTGCGGGAACAGACGGTGGAATGCAGAACAACTATTTTTCCAACGTTATCCGCCACGAAAAATATCGCGCCTGGCTGACGCGCATCGACCACAAGATTAGCGACAAGCAGTCGATCTTTGGCAAGTACTACCACAGCTTTAATCCCGAAGACCGATATGACTGGGCAGCCGATTCCCCCAACAGCTACTTCAATGGCGTTTCGATTACGCAGGGGTTCGAAGATCGCACCAACGACGGTGGCAACGTTGACTACACGAACTTGATCAACTCGACCACCGTGTTTGATTTGCGCGGCAGCTTTAACAAGTTCACGCAAGAGCGCCATCCAGCTTCAGAACTTGACCCGGCCAGCCTCGGATTCTCCGCGGCAGCGCTCGGGGCATTTCGTGGATATCAGTACTTCCCCATGATCGAGATCCGCAATCTCGATTCTATTCGGCCAATTCGCGCCAATCTCGGTTCGATGCGCTCGGACTGGAACCTTGGCCGTTTGCGGCCATTCATGATGGGTTCCATTCAGCCGACGGTCACTAAGACGTTCGGCAATCACACCGCGAAGTTCGGTTATGACTGGCGTGTGGTGCGCGAGAACTTTATCAGCAATGGCTACCAGGGCAGCCGTCTGTTCTTTGACGGACTTTATACGCGGCCGGCATCGAATTCTAATAACGCGCTGCGCGACGCGTTCGGACGCGACATCGCCTCATTCCTGCTGGGAATCGCGTCGGCGGGATCGGGCTCTACGGCAAGTCAGCTCGACAACTCGATCAACTATTCCGTTCAATCGCTCTACAACGGCATGTTCTTTCACGACGATTGGCGCGTGACTTCGAAGCTGACACTCAACCTCGGACTGCGTTACGAGTTGGAAGGCGGTCTGACCGAGCGTTACAACCGCATTCAGCGTGGCTTTGATTTGACAACACCCACCCCGATTGAGAACGCGGTGCGCGCGGCTTACACGACAGCTTACAACGCGAACCCGAGCAACTTCCTGGTAACTCCGGCCAATTTCAACGTCAGAGGCGGTTACACGTACGCCAACAGCAACGACAACGAAGCCTGGACCACCGACAAGAGCAATTGGGAGCCGCGGCTCGGCATTTCGTACGCAGCGAACGAGAAGACGGTGCTGCGCGGAGGCTTTGGCATTTTTATGGCGCCCCACCAGAGCGAGATTCAAGCGCTGGGTTTGCAGCAAGGATTTGCCGGAAACACTCCGTTCGTGCCGACCAACAACAACGGACTGACGTTCGTGGCAACGCTTTCGACTCCGTTCCCGACCGGAGCGGCGCCATCTCCGGGCGCAAGCCAGGGTCTGCTGACATCGACAGGAATCGCCGTCGGTACGCAGGACGCGCCGGCATTGCCGGTGGACCGCAAGAATGCAAAGTTCGCGCGAGTAGTCGCGGGCGTTCAACGCGAACTGCCCGGCCACTTCGTGGTGGAAGCGAACTATATCTCGGCTTGGGGTTATGACATGCCGGTAAGTCGAAACGTCAACTTTGTTCCGCGCTCGTTCCTCGGGACAAACGTCGCGACTGATGCGGCGGCAAACACGCTGCTGGCGGCGACGATTACCAATCCGTTTAAAAATCTTCTGCCGTCAACGAGCCCACTCAACAGCGCGAACACGATTACAAAAGGTGTGTCCGTGACGCCATACCCTCAATTCACGGATGTTTGGATTCAGGAGTACACCGGCTCGAACCGCTACAACGC
>JBKPPE010000425.1:0-6556 GCA_046733375.1 Acidobacteriota bacterium
TGACTGAGCAGCACAAAAGTGGCACCCAGATAAAACGCCGGCATCATCATTACCCAGGCGCCGTTGAGGACAATCGACCCGGCATGAATCACGACGCTTTCCGGCGTCATCCGGAAAGAAGCGGCAAACAGGGTGCAGTACATCGAGCGGATGTAATGCGTGTGGACGATGCCTTTCGGATTTCCTGTCGTGCCGCTGCTGTAGATGATGTTGAAGAGGTCGTTGTCGCTGATATCGACGCGCGGCGGCTCCGCAGTCGACGCCGACGCGGTAAGCGATTGGTAGCTTTGATAACCATCGGCGTTGTCGATTGAGATGTAACGGTCCGCAGTAATAGTCTTCAACTCTGATTTGATCGAATTCAATTCGGCGGCAAAAGCCGAGTTCGTAATTACTGCCGACGTGTCTGAGTCGGTGAGAAGATTCAACAGACCCTTGCCGCGAAGAAGCGGACTGAGCGGCACAATTACCGCACCGAGTTTTACGATCGCCCAATAGCTTTCCAGCAACCCCAAACAATTCGGCAAAATCGTCGCGACCTTATCGCCTTTTTGAATGCCTAGCTGATGGAGCGCGTTAGCCAGGCGATTTACGCGTTCTTGGAATTCGAACGCGGTAAAACGCTGCTCGCCAACCACGACGGCTGTGTGATGCGGACGATACCGAGCGTTCCGGGCAATGAGCGAAGCTACATTCATTTGCTTCAGCGGGTCATGATCGTTCGCACTCTTCGGCGAATTGAACAATTACGTCGGCGACTCGCGTGGCGCCATCCTCGCCAAGGGTAATCGTGAAATGGGTTGTGCCTGCGACCAATTCATCCTTCATCTGCGGTACGGCCTCGCGAAACTTCTCCATCAAAGTGTCCGGGTAAATCGGAGGTTGCGCCGGCTCCAGGCCTCTTTCGGCGCGCAACAGCAGCACCGGAACTTTCAGTGCCTTCAAACGATCGGTGATTTCGTCGCGCTTGAATGCTTCAGCAATATCAATTTTGACGCCCTCGGCAGACGCTTTCGGCTGGACGGTTGTGTTACCCGTGACTTCATAATCCAGAAACGCTTCACACCAGGCATTCCAGTCTTCGGCAGGGAAGTTCGGTTGAGTCCGCCAGAACTCGATGTAAGCCTGTTTCGATTCGTACGTTTTGTTTAGTTGCGCGATGCGCAACGCGAGGGTGGCGTCGAGCATCTGCGACGCCTCAACGCCAACCGGCAGGTCAGGGACATAACCGCCATCGATCATCACGATGCCGCTGACAAGTTCCGGGTTTTGCACCGCTAAAGCAGTCGCTACGAATGCGCCCATTGAATGTCCTACAATCACGCTCGGCCCGAGCCCGAGCGCCTGCATCGCGACGGCGACGTCGCGGCCGTGTTGAGCCATGCCGTACGGACCTGACGGTTTGTCCGATTCACCACGTCCCCGCAGATCCATTCCGAATAATGGCCGCCGCCCGGCAAGCCGATCAGCGACTCCGATATAACTGACGAACGAAGCTGTCAGACCGTGAATCACTACCACTGGTGCGCTGCGTCCTGGCCAGAATCCGAAAGCCAGCTCTACACCGTCGCCCGAAACGCGGCCGCGCGCTTCTCTCGTAATCGTGAGTGGTTTCTTCTTTCTGGCTGGTTCCATCGGAATCTCGCCTTTCATCCTCCAAAAAACGCCTTGCAAATAAACACGAACGTTCGTTTTTTATCTCAGGATTTTACGCCGTCTCGTGCAAGTAGTCATCGGTTCGCTGTTACCTGCTTGTTCGGTTACGGCCGCGGCGGGACGCTGCCGTCGTTCGTCGTTTCTTGGCGGCGTGCCCGTCGCGATAAGGTGCGCGCAACAGCCCGCGCGAGTAAATGTCCGTCAGTCGCGCAATCACCTGTTCGTCACTAATCCCAAAATGCATGTTTCCGCCAAACAGTTTCTCCACGATGAAATAATTGAAGAACTGCATGTACGCTGCTGTGAAACCGATCGCCGGATCGACGCCATCATGTAGCGCCTTTTGGCGCTTCAAATCATCAAACGATTTGGCGAAGCGTCGTCGTAATTTCTGCGCGATGTTTTCGAACATTTTCCGAAAGTGCCGGTTTTCAAATTCGAGCACATCGATATACATCAGCAACCAAAAATCGTGATGGTTATTCACCATCTGTTTCACCAGTCGCGCGAACTTAGTGAGATCGTCGCGACTTAAGGGGTCCTGAACCTCGTCAAACATCGATCGCAACTTTTCATCGATCACCTGCTGATACTTTGAGATTATCGATCCCAGGATCGCTTCTTTGGTCGGATAGTAATTGTAGAGATTGCCCAGCGACGTGCCCGCCTTCGAAGCGATATTGCGCATCGACGTCGCGTGAAATCCCTGTCTGATAAAGAGCTGTTTGGCGGCTTCTTCGATGCGGCCCTTGCGGCGCTCGACGGCGGTTTCGCTCAGTTTCGGCACGGCATAGAAAAACGAACGTTCGTTATTTTATGCGGGACGCTAATCTTGTCAAGGCTTTATTCCTGCACAGGGGATTTGTTGGACACAGGCCGAGGTGGCTAGCTGAAGTGGATTTGTTGGACGCCGATACTGATTCGAGGTCGTAGCAACGGCAGCCCGATGAAAGAACGGGGCCCGACGCGTTGGAGACGCGCGCTGTCACGTGCGCTTACGGTGGCAGCAGCGCAGAAATCGCGCTCACACAGCGCAGGACCGGGAAAACGGGAAGAGAATTCATCAAGAACGATTAGAGTTCGATCTGACGCAGAGACTTAACCGGGTCTAACCTGAGAAGTTGATCGAGCGTTGACCTGTCGAGCGGCGCGTCGACTTCGATTATTGCCATCGCTTCCCCGCCCCGTTCACGACGACCAAGATGAAACGCGCTAATGTTGATGCCGGCATCGCCGAGAGCGCTGCCGACTTTGCCGATGACGCCGGGGACGTCGCGATTGTGCATCACGATCATGTTGCCACGCGGGATTGCTTCGATGCGGAAGCCATCGATTCTCGTGATGCGACCTTCGCGATAACCTTCAGCAGTCGCGAAGACCGAACCCGACGCGGTCTGCTCGCCGCCCGCGGACGTGACCGACGTTCGTATCGCAGATGCGGCAGTCGAGCCGCGAACATATGAGGTGGTCACCGCGATGCCGCGCTCTTCGGCGATCACGAACGCGTTGACGACGTTCACTCGCGCGCTGATGTCACGAAGCAATCCGGCAAGGAACGAGCGTGTCAGCGGCGCCGCGTCGAGTTCAACTAACTCGCCGGCAAATTCAAGCCGAACTTCACGAACTGGACTGTCGATCAACTGCGCTTGAAAGCGGCCGAGACTCTCGGCCAGTGAAAGATAAGGTTGGAGCGTGGCGAGTTCCTGCGCGCCAAACGCTGGCATGTTAACCGCACCGCGCAAAGCTCCCGTCAAAAGGTAGTCGCGCATCTGTTCAGCAACGGTGACGGCGACGGCGTGCTGTGCCTCAGTGGTTGAGGCTCCTAAATGCGGCGTTACGATCACCTGATCGAGTGACAACAACGGATGGTCAGCCGGGGGTGGCTCTTGCTCGAACACGTCGAGCGCGGCACCGGCGATCTTTCCCGACGTGATCGCATCGTAGAGTGCCCGCTCGTCGATCAATCCACCGCGGGCGCAGTTGATGACGCGCGCTCCAGTTTTCATTTTCCTGAAAGCGTCGGCGTTAATCACACTGCGTGTCTCATTCGTGAGCGGCGTGTGAACGGTCAGGAAGTCACCGCGCGCCAGCACCTCATCTAACGTCGCCATCTGGATTTCGACATCGTGCGTCTGGTCCGCCGCGATGAACGGATCGTACGCGACGATGTTCATGCCAAGCGCCGCCGCTCTTTGTGCCACTGCGCGTCCAATGCGACCCAAGCCCACAATGCCAAGTGTCTTGCCACGTAACTCTGCGCCTACGAATCGCTTTCTTTCCCACTTCGACGCTTTGACACTAGAGTTCGCTTGCGGGACGTTACGGGCGAGCGCCACCAGCAAAGCAATTGTGTGTTCAGCCGTCGTGATCGTGTTGCCGTCCGGTGCGTTCATCACGATAATGCCTCGCGCGGTCGCAGCCGGCACATCGATGTTGTCGACTCCTACGCCAGCACGGCCAACGACTCGCAGCCTGGGCGCGGCATTCAGGACGTCGACCGTGACTTTCGTTTCACTCCTCACGATCAGTCCGTCCCGATCCAACAATTCAGTCACCAGCTCTGCTGCTGATAGGCCGGTCTTTTTGTCGACCGAAAACCCCGCGCTGCGCAAGGGTTCCAGACCGTCTTCGCTGATTTCGTCCGAGACGAAGATCCGTCCGCTAGTTTTGTTTTCGGTGGCCATGTTGGAAGCCTCGTATCCTAGCAGGCCTTAAAATCAGCGTCGAGTTCGGTCAGTCAGAATGATTCGTCGCCTCTCACTTCGATTGAATTGACCGATCTCGTCATCGCCTCAATCTTGCAAAGAGCCTCATTTTCCTCAGCAAAATCGCTAACTTGACCATGTCCGCCTTTGGGCATGGACGTTGCCAAACGTCTCCGCGGGAAGACCTGTGGACTCCCCAGGAGACGAAATAAAGATGAAGACCCCTGGCACACTGAAATCAAACATCGCAGTGATTTTGATGATCGTCGCTCTCTTGCCTACCCTGAGTTTGCGGGTTAAGGCCAATCGCGCCGCATCGAAAGACAACTCATCGAACAACGAGCACAACGATCGCCGTAAGATCGCGCCCGACCTCGAAGAGTCGGTCAACGACGCGAACAGCAAAGGCAAAGGCAATCAGATGGCATCGGTAATCATTCAACTGGCTGACGACAAAGTTGGCATTAGCGACAGCGACTTGCAGGGGAAGTTCACGCGTCGCAACGGCCGCCTGAAGAGCCGCTTCAACACCGTCGGATTGGCCTCGGCAGAGATTCCGTTGTCACGCATCGCTGATTTAATGGACGACAACGATGTCGCGTATATCAGCCCCGATCGGCCGGTTGTCTCGTACGGTCACGTCGAAACTACTGTCGCCGCCGCCCAGGAAGACGGCCGCAGTGAAGTCACAGGGTTTACTTCTCTCAATGGTACAGGTGTCGGAATCGCGGTATTAGATAGCGGTATTGATGACACTCACAACTTGATCAAAGCGTCAACAGGGCGTCCAGCCATTGTTTATTCAAAAACCTATACCGGCATCGCTGCTAACCGTGATTACTACGGTCACGGAACTCACGTGGCATCAATGCTGATGGGAAATCCCGGATACAAATCGGATGCCTACGGCGGCATTGCCTACGAAGCGAAGATTATTAGCCTTGGAGTTTTGGATGCCACAGGCGCCGGAACCTCGAGCAACGTTGTCGCCGCACTTGATTGGTGCGTGGCGAACAAAGCCACTTACAACATCCGCGTCATCAACATGAGCCTCGGAACGCCGGCGAAGGACAGCTACAAGAACGATCCACTGTGTCTGGCGGCGCGCCGCGCTTACAACGCCGGCATGGTGGTCGTGGCAGCCGCCGGCAATAACGGTAAAAATTCTCTCGGTCAGAAGATCTACGGCGGTATTGACTCGCCGGGTATTGAACCCTCGGT
The DNA here is from genome assembly GCA_046733375.1 of Acidobacteriota bacterium. Taxonomy (GTDB): domain Bacteria; phylum Acidobacteriota; class Blastocatellia; order Pyrinomonadales; family Pyrinomonadaceae; genus UBA11740. The sequence continues at coordinate 5,583 of JBKPPE010000425.1, forward strand.
GATCACGGTCGGCGCGACGAATACTTTCGGCACCAATTCACGCTTGGACGACGATGTTGCGACTTACAGCTCACATGGCCCGACACGCGGCTATTACAAAGACGCAAGCGGAGTCAAACATTACGACAATTTGATCAAGCCCGACATAGTCGCGCCCGGTAACAAGCTGATTGGCGCCGTGTCGCCCAGCAGCGTAGGAAAATTGACGAGCCTGATAACCAAGTACCCTACACTGAGGGTCGGAACCGACAAGTTCACGACTGATTACATGATGTACATGAGCGGCACGTCGACGGCGGCGCCGATTGTGACCGGGGCGGCGGCGATGATGCTTGAGGCTAATCCCAGCCTCACGCCGGGACTCGTGAAAGCCATTCTGATGTACACGGCCCAGCCGTTGCGGGATGTCAACACGCTCGAGCAGGGCGCGGGCGAACTGAACGTGGAAGGCGCGGTTCGCATCGCCAGTTGGGTCAAGACTGATGCGGCTACCTATTCGAACGGCACGCCCATGCTGACAAATTGGGACGAGAGTTCGCAGTCCAACTACATTTCCAGCCTGAGTGAACGCATTGACTGGGGACGCGGAGTAGTTACGAACTATTGTTTCCTCTATGGCAGCGCGCTGATGACGAAATGGCAGGGCATGTATGCGCAAAATCGAATTCTAGCGGATGGTACCTATATTTCGAGTGGCGTCATCACCCGCAGCACGTCACTCGTCAGCAGTTACGTCAGCAACACCGCAGGTCCGCTCACGACTACAGGCGTGCTACTAAGCGACGGCACTCTGTTTACTAACGGCGTGCTGTTGAGTGACGGCGTCCTTCTCTCTGACGGCGTCTTGATTGGCGACGGTGTTTTGGTTAGCGATGGCGTGCTTGTAAGTGATGGCGTCCTGGTTAGCGATGGCGTACTCGTCAGCGACTCGATCAAAGGCGACAACACGGCAGCCATGAAGCCCGCCCTATAAC
>JBKPPE010000426.1:0-5930 GCA_046733375.1 Acidobacteriota bacterium
GTGAATAACTGGGTCGCGAGATTCGTAAACGCATAACTGTTTGTGTAAAAGAGTAGCTTTCCGTCGCTCAGCCACTGACTCAAAGCAGGTCCAAACTGCGTATGCGTGATTCGAGTTGGCGAACCTCCGGTGATTGGCACAGTGTAAATTTCATAATTGCCTTCGAGGTTTCCGGCAAAGCCGACACTGTTTCCATCAGGACTGAAGACGACGTTGTTTTTCATGCCCGGCGCGTCTGTCAGTGGTACCGCAACGCCGCCGCTTCGAGGTGCGCACCACACATCGGTGGCGTAGACGAAAGCGATGTGTGTGCGGCTGATCGCCGGAAACTGTTTCAAGAGATGACGGGGCTCAGTCGTAGAGACTGATTGTTCAGCAAGTCGCCTCTCGCCGAAGGTGTATGGGCCGGCTTGTCCCTGGGTGACTGGCGCAACAACAGAAACAGCCAACTGAACTGCAATGATGAGTGTTACAAGGCGCATTTCTAACTCCAATACCGCAACTTACGAAGTCGCCAGTTTCGGACAGAACCAGTTGCGAAAAATAGAACGAAATTAACGTTAGCTGGCGATTAACTTGCGGTAGGCCGATGGGGTAAGACCGATAGTTCGTTTGAAGGATCTAATGAAGTGACTCTGGTCCGCGAAGCCGCAGGCGGCCGCGATTTCTGTGAGCGAGGATTGTCGACGCGAGATGTGCTGAAGCGATCGTTCGATTCGCACACTGCGCACATACTCGCCGAGTGTACAGCGGAAGTATCGGGAGAAACTGCGCGAAAGATGAACCGGATGAATGCCCAATTCGCGCGACAGATCGTTTAGTGAAATCGTCTCTGAAAACTGATAGTTGAGAAGTTCTTCCAAACGGCTAACCCATAACGGCCGTGGGGTCTTCGTGGAATCTTCGAGAAACAGCAGCCGGCCGAGAATGTCCAACGCGAGGCTATGGATCGTTGCGCTTGAAAGATCGTCGGACAAAACGGCTTCCGAGAAAGCTTTGTAGCACAACAGTTTGACCTCGGGATTTCGCACATCGAAGATTCCTTGTAACTTTCTATCGTCGGCGTCGATGTCCGCCAAATAGCCCGGAGTAAAATCGATATGCAGACATCGAACGTCGTTTTCGAGATTGGTGTTGTAATGCGGCTCGAGCCTGGCATGGAAAAGTAACTGTCCTGCAGAGCAGTGATGGACTCTTTGCTTCGTTCCCTCGATGACTTTTCCCCGCAAAATGAACGTTAAGTGAGGATTCTCGTGATAATGCCACCCCACTCGCTCGCGCTCGGCGTGCACAATCGCGAGCCCAACGCCCGGCATTTGGAAATGCTTGCGTACCCCGATATGTTTCGTGGCTTTGGGCAGAAGAGTGCTCATCGAAGTCTCTTACTCAGAAGCTTACGACTCATTGGGAGTTGTCACGTTGATGAACTTCATATAACCTACGCGGGCTCAGCGCGCAATGTGAAGCGCCGTGTCTCACGAGTTGAAAAGGGGGGCAGATGGCGTCCCGTACGGGAGTCGAACCCGTGTCGCCGCCGTGAAAGAGAAGGGATTCCTCTAATTCACTGAAGGAAACGGAAACGCTACGCCAAACTGCTGCTTAGAATCGAACGATGAGTCTTACGCAGTCGCATTTCTTATTCATCCCAACGTTATTGAAACTGGGTTAGTTTCCTGCTTCGATTACCAAACGACACTCCAACGCAACCTAACTGCAATCGTCAATAGATTTAACTCAAGTTTTCCTCAACCGCTTCCGCTACTATGTAGGCTACCGGAAAGTATTACACCCCCTTTACGATTCGCGTCTTGGTGCATCGGTTTTAGTTTTCTCGCACGTGGTATTCGACGAGACGTCAATCTTGATTGCTTGTGGCCCGTAACACCATTGCGAGGTAGACGTCATGCTATTTGCTAACTTACTGAAAAGAAATTGTCGTCAGCTTTTGAGCTTAGCAATTCCTATTTTAGTAGCTCTGACTTATGGCTACATCGATTCAGACGGTCTGAGAAATTTCGCCGAGGCAGCCAGCGGCGACGGATCTCGAGTGCTAGTAGTCTATAACGCCAACTATTCGGGTGATGAAGATTCAGATGGTGTCCAAGATTCGCTGGAAGTAGCCAACTATTACCTGCAAAAACGTGGTGTACCTTCAACTAACTCGCTGGGATTGAACTTTTCGTCTGATGACTCAGTGGCCAACTACACTGAGCTTCAATCACAAATTATCCAACCTATTAAGAATAAGCTTGCCGAGCTCGGCGCTACGAATGTTGACGTAATCCTATTTTCTTACCACACGCCCTACAAATATCGCGATCGGAGTCTGGACAATCTCATCATGGGTCTCAATTTCTGGAACCCTACAATCGAGAATGTTGCCTGGTATAACAATCCCTACTTGGAATTCAACCCTACTTTTGGCACGGATCACGGTCACTTTACACACACATATAAATTCAACAACACCGATATGTATTTGGTCACACGTCTCGATGGTCCCGGGGGTGTGAACCGAGTATTAGATCTGGTGGACGAAGCGCTTTATGGCGAACGTTATTTAGTGGCCCAACCGGGCTACTTTAATGGCAATGTTTATGTGGATTCTCGAGGGGACAAGGGTCTATACACCGACCTCTCACTCTCTTCTGATATTGATGTACAAAATGGAAATTATTTTTCCTACGCAGGTACTGACGTCAACATTGCCTACGGAGAACATTATGTTCGCAATTCCGGATTGGGCTTGAAGTGGGAAAAAAGCGGCAACATCATTGGTACACCCGGCACCGTGTACGAGGATGGCACTTCGGCGGAAACTGCACCCAACGCTTTGTTCTATGGTGGTTGGTATGCCTACGGTACCTATAACGAAAAGGCGTGGCAGTGGCTTCCGGGCTCCGTGGCGTCCGATCTGGATAGCATTAGTTTTGGGTACCCCCTCCGCAGCACACGTTTTCCTGCCTGGGGTACACAAGCTCTGGCCCATGGCGCCTCAGCTGTGACAGGAGTCGTCGGCGAGCCATACACGGATGGAAATCCCCGACCGAATATACTTCTTTACTATCTCTTGCAAGGTTATACCTTTGCTGAAGCTTCCGGGTTATCAATGCCTAGCATTGGTTGGATGGGAGTCAGTGTCGGTGATCCGCTCTACGCTCCCTTCAAAACAAAAACCCCTATTGTCGACAGCCAGGCTCCTACGTTTGCTTCCGGTTATCCCAATCTCAAGCAGTCTATCGCCGAAGGCACGGTGGTAAGCGTGCTTGTCAATGACTCGCCCGAGCCTGAGGTAGTATCAGCCAAAGCAGATTATGGGACGACTACTAATTATGGGCAGACGATCAGTTCACAATTCTATCAACGTCGGCAAAGGTTAGTCTTCGAGGATCTTCAAGGTGGAGTTACTTATCACTACAAGGTTACCGTAACCGATCCTGCCGGGAATTCCGCAAGTACTGATGATTTGATTTTCAATACTCAGTCACAGCTTCCTTACGCCGGTAATCCCTGGAATATTCCTGGTCTAATAGAAGTTGAGAATTTTGATAATGGCGGCGAAGGCGTTGCCTATCACGATTCCGACCCGGGCAATTACTCTGTTGGGCAATACCGCAATGACACCGGCGTCGAAATAGTAACTGCCCCGCCACGGATTTTTGTTTTCGGTGCCTATCCAGGTGAATGGCTGGAGTATACGGTCAATGTTGCTCAAAGCGGCACTTACAATATTACGGAAGCCATTTCTGCCTACTCGGGTGATCAAGGCCAATTCCATATTGAATTTGATGGCGTCGACAAGACTGGCAGAATTACGATTCCGGCCGGGTTCAGTAGTGCATGGGACTCGCTTACTCAAGCGGGAATTAATTTGAGCGCAGGCGCGCACGTCATGCGCCTCGTAATGGATGGCGGTACTCCAAGTCAAGGAGTTAAATACGGAGACGTAGCCTATTTCGACAATATTACTTTTGCGCTGACGGGTAGCGAAGTGGACATCACACCGCCGGCGGTTAGTTTAACCAGCCCGCCGGATGGAGCTACAGTCAACGGGATAGTTACTGTTTCAGCTAATGCTAGCGACAATGTGGGCATTGCCGGGGTTCAATTCAAACTGGATGGTAATGACTTAGGTGGTGAAGATACCGATTTTCCCTACAGCCTCTCTTGGAATACGACCACTACAACTGATGGCTCGCATACGCTTTCGGCCGTGGCGCGCGACGCTGCCGGCAATTCTACCGCTGCGTCTGTAGTAACGGTAAGAGTATTGAATATTTCACTTCTCTCCCATCTCATCGTGTCCCCACCAGCTCTCGTATTCGCGGCAGAAAGTGGTGGCGCGAGTCCGGCCTCTCAGACTGTTAATCTGGCCAACACTGGTAATGCCGACTCAAATTGGTCAACCGTTACTTCGCAGGGCTGGTGTCATCTATCGCCTGCTGGTGGCGCGATAGCGGCTGGAGACAATACAAATCTTTCTGTCTCGGTTGATCCCCCAAGCGATGTTGGTACTTTCAACTGTGCCATAGATATTACCGATCCGAACGCTAATAACTCGCCGCAATCAATCAATGTTACGTATATTGTTACGGCCGCTCCGACTCCGACTCCGACGCCGACGCCAACTCCTGTTCCGACGCCTAGTCCAACACCGGAGCCGACGCCTAGCCCAACACCGGAGCCGACTCCCACACCGACACCTACGCCCACACCTACGCCCACACCTACGCCGTCACCTATCCCCACACCTACGCCGTCACCCATGTCGACGCCTACACCGACACCACAGGCCCAGTTCATATTGAGTGGCCACAGCTATAACTACGGGGATCACACGCTATTCGGAAATGCGACCATTCAACTGTTAACCGCCGACCGTCAGCTCATTGCAGAGGTAAAAGAAGGAAGCGATGCCGCGTACAGTTTCACGGTTTCCCAAGGGTCTAGCTACATTGTTCGATATCAAGATAAGAGTGCCGGTGGCAGGGCGTCAGACCCACCCGAGTACTACGTTGTGAATGTGAATGCTAACTTTAGCAATCTTGATTTTGTAATCGGTCATCCACCTGACTTCAAACCTGGTCCACCTATCATAGTGAACGGCACAGTTGCCACGACGGCTAACCGTTTCCTTGATCTACTGGTGGCCGTGGTAAGGACAAGTTATTGGCTAATTCTCAGTTAGTCCGGAATTGCCTCAATGGGCACATGAATAATTCAAAGCGGACGAAGCCGTATTACCCATGATTGTTTCGGAAATTTTGGAGCTGGCGAACGATGGTCCGTTTAATTCGGATGACAGGGTTTAAGCTATTCAAATGATCTGGCTCTGTAGTTTGGCGTCCCGTACGGGAGTCGAACCCGTGTCGCCGTGAAAGAGAAACGATCTAAGGTAATTTACGGAACTTCGCGGCATGGATAGCACTTCACGGCAGTTGAAGGACTCACCGGACCTCTTATTGGACTCTCGTACTCATCACTCGAATGAGCGCAATTAATCCGGGTGCGCCCTTTCGGAAATGAATTGAAGGAGTTGTTTGCTGTACTGCCAATGTTCAAAGGGCACCGCCGAACACCGTTTTGGCTGCGCTCAGACCCGCGATTCATAGACCTCTTGCGACGCGTCGGACTACCGCAGTAATCGGAGAACCGGAGCAGACACCTTTTGATCCGCAGCCAACGTTCGGCGCGCGGGATGATGACCCGACCGGTTTTGCCGCACGGCAAGCGCCTGACAGCGTCACCGATTGAACAACAAACATCCTCGAAAAGGGATCGCGCCGCCGCACCAACGAACTCGAGCGCGAGCATTGACGGGCGCAGCCCACTCTCAGGTCAGAGTGGAAAGTCTTTATGGAGTCCGAGGCGGTGGGGTAACCTTCGCGTTCTTAATCTCCTGCAGCATTAACTGAATGGCGCTGTCTAGT
>JBKPPE010000427.1:0-4081 GCA_046733375.1 Acidobacteriota bacterium
TCTATTTACTATTTACGATTCACCTTTACCGCCTTTTCGATTTACGATTTACTGTTCTAAAGTATCTCCCTCATGCAAGAAGTCTTTGGGCCGGAAGGCCTGATTGCCAGAACTCATCCTGAATACGAGCATAGGCCGGGCCAGATCAAGATGGCTGAGGCAGTGCTGCGCGCGTTCGAGCAGAAGCGTCACCTGATTGTCGAAGCGGGCACCGGCACGGGCAAGACGCTCGCTTATCTCGTGCCAGCAATCGCGGCGGCGTGTGGCAGTGGCGCGCGCGTGGTGATCTCAACGGGCACGAAGAATTTGCAAGAGCAGTTGATGGACAAAGACATTCCGTTCCTGCAGGAGACGCTGCCCGCGAAGTTTCGCGCCGCGGTAATGAAGGGCCGGAACAATTACGCGTGCCTGCATCGCATCAAACGTGCCGAAAGCATGCCGGTGCTCGATGGCCTGGATCAGATCGATCAGTTCGACGAAGTCTTTCGCTGGACCACGCGAACGGAAACGGGAGATCGCGGAGAGCTTTCAAACTTGCCGGAGAACCTGCCGTTCTGGCGCCACATCGATGCGCGCTCAGACACCTGTCTCGGGCAGAAGTGCCCGGACTTTGAGCCTTGTTTCGTCACAAAGATGCGGCAACGCGCAATCGATGCGGACGTCGTCGTCGTGAATCATCATCTGTTCTTTGCCGACCTCGCGCTGCGTAACGGCGCCTATGGCGCGGTGCTGCCGGATTACGCGGCGGTCATCCTGGATGAAGCACATCAAATCGAAGACGTCGCATCGGAATACTTCGGCGTCGGAGTATCGAATTATCAGATTGATGATCTGCTCTACGACGTTGGCGGATTGCGGCTCGAAAATAATGAGGTGGAGCGTGAGCTGGCGCGCATCAGCGCGCGCGTGCAGCGATTCGCGGACGCGTTCTGGGTGTCTTTTAAAGAAGGAAGAGGACTGGACGGAAGATTTGCGCTAGCGGGGGCTAATCGCCCCTCTCCGCAGGCGGAGAGGGGTTGGGGAGAGGTTGAGCGCGCGACGCCTAACCCCTCCGCATCCCTCGCCACTGGGGAGGGAGAACGAAGCGCTCCGAGCAACGCACTCGACAACGCGCTGTATCGCTTGGAAACAACGCTGGCGATCTTGAAAGACCCACCGCCGGATGCCGAAAACGTTCTGCGACGCGTGCGCGAACTGCGTTTCGCGTTGAATTTCCTGATCAAAGCTGAAGACAAGCAATTCGTCTACTGGATTGAACGGCGCGGGCGCGGAGTCTTTTTGCGCGCTTCACCGATTGACGTCTCGGGACTGCTGCAAGATCGTCTATTCGCAAAAGTGCCTACGGTGATTCTGACTTCCGCGACGCTTTCGAGTGCGGGCAACTTTAATTTCATTCGCGAGCGGCTTGGGCTGGATGAAGCCGAAGAGATGATCGCCGAATCCATCTTCGATTTCGAAGCCCAGGCCTTGCTTTACTTGCCGCCGTCGATGCCTGATCCGCGTTCGCCACAGTGGGGACCGGCAGCCGCTGACGAGGTAATCAAGATTGTCAATGCGACTGAAGGCCGCGCGTTTGTGCTTTCGACCAGCAACGCCGGCATGAACGAGCTATACGAACGCGTGGCGCCGCAGATCGATTATCCGTGCTTCGTGCAGGGCAGCACGTCGAAGGGCGCGTTGCTCAAAAAGTTTCGCGAGACTCCAAATGCGGTTCTGTTTGCCACCGCGAGTTTTTGGCAAGGAGTCGACGTGCGCGGTGACCAACTTTCCTGCGTCATCATCGACAAACTACCGTTTGCGGTGCCGACTGATCCTGTCGTGGCCGCCCGCCAACGCCACATCGAAGAGATCGGGGGCTCGAGCTTTTACGAATACAGCGTGCCGCAAGCGGTGATCAGTTTGAAACAGGGACTAGGTCGTTTGATTCGCAGCACCTCGGATCGGGGCGTGCTCGCTGTGCTCGATCCGCGGCTGCGCACAAAAGTGTACGGCCAACAGTTTCTGAAGAGCTTGCCGTCGTGCCGCGTAACTTCAAACATAAGTGAACTCTATGGTGTCTTTCAGTCCAACGTCCAAAGTCCAAGGTCCAAAGTCACGACCGCGTAATTGCCTTTTGCGACTTTGGACATTGGACCTTAGACTTTGGACATCGTTTCCATGAACAGGAAGCAACTTCTACTGGCCGCGTCTGTGTTGATTGCAGTCGCGGCGGTTTTGTTTGCGATCTCGAAGCGGCGCGATTCCGCCGGGCGCGCCCCTGCCGGAATTGTGAGCGCGCGTGGCATCAGGTTCATTTTGGACGGTCGGCCATTTCGTTTTGTCGGCGCGAACGTGTCGGTAATGTATCGCGACGAAGATCGCGCGCGCATGCCTGAGACGCTGGCGCAGGCCGCGCAGATGGGCATCAAAGTCGTGCGCGTGTGGGCGTCGGGTGAAGGTGGGCCCAACGACATCAAGCCGATTGGCGCCGATTTCAATGACTGGCCGCGCACGCACTCATTCCGCACCAAGCCGAACGAGTGGAACGAAGCGGAGTTCGTGTTTCTTGATCAGGTGATTGCCGAAGCCGCGCGTAACAACTTGCGGGTGCAACTGTGCCTGGTGAACTGGTGGCGCGACACAGGTGGCGTCACACAGTATCTGCGTTGGGCAGGGGTTGAAGGAGCGGACGACGACAAGCAGCCTTTCGGTATTAACGACGAAAAGGCAATGCAGTTTTATACGAACGAAACTGCCCGCGCGCTTTACCGCCGCCACGTCGAAAAAATCGTTACGCGACGCAACTCGGTGACGGGAGTGCTTTATCGCGATGACAAGACGATCTTCGGCTATGAGCTGATAAACGAGGGGAAGTGTGTGACTGGTCGCTGGGACGAGCGCCGCGCGTGGATTGCCGAGATGAGCCGTTATCTCAAGTCGCTTGACCCGAATCACATGATTGCGCCGGGTGTTTGGGGTTATCGCAGCGCGGCCGAGCGCCGTGAGTGGCTTAAAGATCACGCGTTGCCAAACATCGACTACTGCGATGTGCACAACTATCCCATTAACGATCACGACAGCTTAGTGGATTCGCCGCAGGCGCTGGGTGAGTTCATCGCCAATCGCGTGGCCGCGGCCGGCGCGGTAAACAAACCACTGGTGTTTGGCGAATTTGGTATGTCGCTGGATGGTTTCAACGGCGCGTCGCAACTCGATTGGTATCGCGCTTATTTTGATCACACTGCGCGCGACGGCGCGGGCGGCGCGATGTTCTGGATCCTCACGCCTGATCCGAACCGTGGTTACGGCGTCACGTATTCGACGACGCGCGACGGCGGCTTAATTGCAGAGGTACGCGGCGCTTCGCACGTGTTCAGTTCGCTGGTGAATGCCACGCCGGCACCGGCCCTGCTGGACCCAGACAAGCACTTGATTCCGCGGCAGCTTGCGTTTGCGCGCGCCGAAACTGAAGAGGGAACTGTTCCCAAGGTAATTTACGAACCAGACGGGCGAGTGCTTTACCGCTTTGCGCCGGGCACTGTCGCACGCGGGCGATTTGAAAAAGTTGGAGGTGGATCGGGTTACATCTGGGGTGGGGGCGTTGGGTTCTTCGAGTTTCTCGTGCCCAGTCGTAATACGCGGCGTCGTGTCGGCGAGATCGCGGTGCGCGCGCACATTCAACCGGTGATGCCGGAGGACGCTAAACCTGAATGGATTCGCACCCGCGTCACGCTGTTTGTGAACGGAACTGACTGTGGCTCGCGTTTGATCCCGTGGGAAGATCCAAAAGCGCCGCTGATCCAGGAATGGAAGATTGACTCGTGGTCGCCACGCCTGCGCGCTGCACGTGGTTTGCCGTTCACAGTTCGGTTCGAAGTGACGCCCGAATCAGATTGGCTCTATGGCATAAACATCTCGAACTGGCCGAAAGGTTACGATGCCCACGATGCGACTCCGGTGGAAGTCGAGATCAGGTAGCCGACGTTTAGAGGCGGGCTACCGCCCGCCATTTTCTACCACGACGCTTGGCGGGCAGTAGCACGCCTCTAAGCTATTTGAGGTTGTAGAGTTTAGCTGCGTTATCGTGCAGCACCATATGCGC
>JBKPPE010000428.1:0-4135 GCA_046733375.1 Acidobacteriota bacterium
CGTCAACTCCATGCTCTGTCGCGCGGCCTCGTGTTCGATCTGCCCCGGCGGACACTCATCGAACGCCATCGCGATCTCAGCGCCAAGCACCGACTGAACTTCCATCGAAATTTCCGGCGACAAAAACCGAAGCGCGCCATCGATGTGCGAACGAAACTCGGTTCCCTCTTCCGTGACTTTACGAATGTCGGTAAGACTCCAAACCTGAAACCCGCCCGAGTCGGTGAGCATCGCACGATCCCAACCGATAAAGTTGTGCAGACCGCCGCATGCCTTAATCACTTCAAGGCCAGGTCGCAACCAAAGGTGATAGGTGTTGCCAAGAATAATCCGCGCATCGAGATCGGGAGCTTCCAATTCCTCGAATCGAATTCCCTTCACCGAGCCGGCAGTGCCCACGGGCATGAACACTGGAGTTTCGATCTCGCCGCAACGAGTGTGGAGGACTCCCGTGCGCGCGGCACCGTCGCGGGACTTAATTTCGAACTCGATTGCCATGGAGTCAGAACGGCCTGCGGTAGCGGGCCGTTCATCTCGAACTGAAGAGTTCTTCATTTTGGAGTTTCAACCACCCGCTACCGCAGGTGGTTCCGACTATGACCGCGGACGGCTCCGAATCTTATGTCGCTCAATGATCTTAATCGGCGTACCAAAGAAGTCGAATTGCTCACGTAACCGGTTCTCAAGGTGCCTCAAGAAAGAAAAGTGCAACCCGGCTTTTCCGCCAGCCGTGAAAACGACCAACGTCGGCGGCCGTACGCCAATCTGTGTGATGTATTGCACGTGCAAGCGCGAGCCACGAAATGTTTTCGCCGGCGTCACGCCCGATTTTTGTCGCACCTCGCGCTCGAAAAAATCGTTCAGGCGGGACGTCGGGATGCGCAGACTGCGCGCCGCATTTGCGCGCACCGCGAGCGGCAGAAGTTTCTGAACGCGCTGACCAGTCAGCGCGCAGGTCGTGACCACTGGCGCCCAACTGAGGAATTTCATCTGGTCGCGAAGTTTGCGCTCGAACCGCGCCCCGGCGCTCGAATCTTTGTCAGCCAGCAAATCCCATTTGTTGAGCGCGAGAATGATCGAACAACCCGATTCGACAGCGTAACCGGCGATCGTCGCGTCAAGCGCCGTGACACCTTCAGCAGCATCGAGCAACACAATCGCCACGTCGGCACGGTCAAGGCTCTTGCGCGCCATCACCACAGAAAGTTTTTCCAGCATCGCAGTCGTCTTGCCTTTGCGACGGATCCCCGCGGTATCGACGATGCGAAAAGTCTGCGCGGCAGTCTTGAGCAGAGTATCGACGGTGTCCCGTGTCGTCCCGGCGACCGGCGACACGATCGCGCGTTCTTCACCGAGCAGACGGTTCAACAGAGACGACTTGCCGACGTTCGGACGGCCGACAATCGCGAGATTGATTAGATCCCTCTCCGCTTCCGGGGAGGGGATGGGGGTGGGGTTGCGGTCCGCGTCAACCTCTCCCCTAACCCCTCTCCGCTCGCGGAGAGGGGAACTTTGCGAGCGCTCCTCTGAGCCATCGCTCGCGCTCGGGCTACTGCCACGTGTCGCCGCCTCCCCCCATCCCCGCGTCTCCGTGTCTCCCCCTCCCTGCTTCAGCTCGTCAGCCAACGCATCCAGCATGTCTCCGATCCCATTTCCATGCTCGGCGGAGACCGGAAACACGCCAGCGAATCCGAAGCGATGAAAATCGCTGGCCTCATCTTCTAAACGCGCTGCGTCAACTTTGTTGGCGGCGACCAACACCCGCTTGCCGGTTTCGCGCAGCAAGCTTGCCAATTCCTCATCAAGCGGCGTAACGCCTTTGCGGGCATCGACGACCCAGACCAAAGCGATCGCTTCTTCGATCGCGACCGCAGCTTGCTTGAAAATGTTCGCGGGAATTACCGCTTCGTCATCAGGGACAATGCCGCCCGTGTCGACGAGCGCAAACCGCCGACCGTTCCATTCCGCTTCGCCATAGATCCGGTCGCGCGTGATACCGGGCTCGTCGCCAACAATTGCGCGCCGCTCGCCAATGAGGCGATTGAACAGCGTCGACTTGCCGACGTTGGGCCGGCCGACGATGGCGACAAGCGGTACGCCATTCACCACCGACTTTCGATGAACTCTTGATGTCATTTCGATCAAGCGAGGAGATGATATCGCAAAGGTTTGCAGCTTGTTACCGCGCTAAGTCATAATCCAGCGACTTAATTGCTTCTGACATTAACGGGCAGACACCATGGCTGGTGAAACCACGAATGTTTCTTATGAAATCCGCGTTTCCGCCGGTAAAGGCGGAACGGATCCAAACGAGCCGGATTGGGAAGTGGTTGAATTAGAAAACGGCATCGTCAAAAACAGCGCTGACATCTATGACAACCTGACATTCGCAGAAGCGCAACAGATCGCCGGCATGTGGACGCAGAAAAAAGAAGAGGCTGAAGGAGCGCCATCCTAGGCGCCGGCCGCTCGCCCAACCCGGGACTATTCAATCTACGATTTCATGTCTCATCCTACCCTGCTAACAAAATCATCCGTCGACCCAAATCCAATTCGCCAATTCGAACTCTGGTTCAAAGAAGCCGGCGCGAGCGGGATGTCGGAACAGGACGCGACATCGATGACCCTGGCAACGGCCGACAAAGATGGACAACCGTGTGCGCGCATCGTCCTGTTGAAGAGTTTTGACGAGAGCGGATTTGTCTTCTTCACAAACTACAACAGTCGTAAGGGTAGCGAGTTGGCTCACAACGCGCGCGCGTGTCTGCTTTTTTATTGGGCCCCGCTGTGGCGACAGGTGCGCATCGAAGGCAGAGTCGAAAAAGTTTCTGAAGCGGAGTCAGAGGACTACTTTCATTCCCGTCCGCTCGGCAGCAAGATCGGCGCATGGGCGTCAAATCAAAGTCAAAGAGTAACGAGTCGTAATGAACTCGAAGAGCGCTTCGAAGAGTTGAGTTTGAAATTTGCCGACAACGTACCGCGTCCTCCGCACTGGGGTGGGTATCGCGTAGACCCGCAGACGATTGAATTCTGGCAGGGCCGTGAAAATCGTCTGCACGACCGGCTGGTGTACACCCGGCAGAATGATGGAAATTGGCGCATCGAACGCCTTGCCCCCTAGTGCTCAAGTGGCACGGACGTCCCGCCCGTGAACTCACGCGCAAGACGCGCGTGGCACCTCAATTCCGATTATCTTCGGCAAAACGATTTGTTGATTGCGTCCACGAAGTGTAGGCACGGGAAGCTCCTCTACGCAGGAGCTTGCCTTGCGAACGGTCTTTGTCAATATAATACGCGCGATCCTGGCGGCTGCCACATGCACTCGTGACCGATTCATCAGCCACAAAATTTCCGCAAACACTGGCGAAATGCGCTGCAGAAGTGGAAGCGATCTACGCGCAATGCGCGAGCGCTCATTCTGCATATGGAGTGACGAAAGAAGATCTCGCAGTCGCACTGGGCGCTGCCGTTGACAAGTTTGCGGACTGTTCGGGGATCGCCGGCCGGCGACAGTCGGTGCGCAAATTGCGCAGTTTCATCAACGAACTTCAGCACGATGATCTGTATCTGGCGTTGGCATGCGCGCGCGGCAACGAAGCAGCCTGGTGGGAATTCGATCGACGTTATCGATCGTTTATTGAGCGGCTCGCACGACATCTTTTAAATGCGCGAGCTGACGCCGATGAAGTGATCGATCATATTTATGCAGAATTATTCGGGACCAAGGTGGTCGATGGTGTGCGGTTGTCGAAGTTTCGCACGTACACCGGCCGGGGTACTTTGCAGGGTTGGCTGCGCGCAGTTGTTTCAAATGCCGTGATCGATTTTTTTAGACGACGACAGGATGAAGTTTCGTTGGATCGGCTGGAAGAAATCGGCGAAGAACCAAGGGTGCGCCATTCGCGATACGCGCATGCGCATCGAGCGGAAGAATCAATGCTGGCTAACGTTGTGCGCGAAAGATATCGGACGATGACCGTCGCGGCTTTGGATCACGCGCTCGGTACGCTCGACGATCACGAGAAGCTTCTGCTGCTCTACTATCACGTCGACGGCTTGAAGCTGCGGGAGATTGCGCGCCTCGTGCAGGAACCCATGTCGCCGATTCGGCGCTGGTTCCAGCGTCGGGGACCTG
>JBKPPE010000429.1:0-5077 GCA_046733375.1 Acidobacteriota bacterium
CCGCCAATCAATCCGGCACACAGATCCGAAACTATATCGCCGTAGAGATTCTCGCAAAGCAGGATATCGAACTGTTCAGGCCGCATCACCAGCTGCATCGAGGCGTTGTCGACGATCATGTTCTGCGTTTCAATGTCGGGATGACTTTTTGCAACCTTCTCAAAACATCGCAGAAACAAACCGTCGGACATCTTCATGATGTTCGCTTTGTGGACGGCGGTGATCTTCTTGCGCTTCTCGGCGCGCGCGAAGGCAAATGCGAATTTCGCGATGCGTGTTGAGGCCTTTTCGGTGATGATCTTAAGACTCTCAATCACACCCGGTACGACTTCGTGCTCAATGCCTGAATAAAGACTTTCGGTGTTCTCGCGCACCACGACGAGGTCAAGATTGGGATTACGACATGGCACGTTCGGCAGTGCGCGAATCGGACGTAGATTGGCATAGAGATCCAGTGCTTTGCGGAGTCCGACGTTGACCGAGGTGAAGCCTTTGCCGACCGGAGTCGTAATCGGGCCCTTCAAGCCGACTTTGTTCTGCTTGATCGAATTGAGCAGTTCCTCCGGCAGCGTGGCGCCGAATTTGTCGAGGGCGGCCTGACCGGCGACGTATTCTTCCCATTCAATCTTTACGCCCGAAGCCTCAATGATGCGAACGACGGCGGAGGCGACTTCCGGTCCAATCCCGTCGCCGGGAATCAGTGTGATACGATGCATGAAAAAGTAGGCAGTAAGCTGTGAGCAGTCGGCCGAAACTCCTCAACCACTCTCCGCATCCTGCAATGAACATTGAGCATAAAGGTTTGAATAACAACTGACAACCGCACGCGCATGTCGCCACACGAGAATTCGAGAACAGTAAAAGCCGCCCGCATTATTATCATCGGAGGTGGCGTGATCGGTTTGTCGATTGCGCGGGAGTTAGCGCATCGCGGCGTTTCTGACATTGTTGTTTTCGACAAAGGCGAGCTGGGCCAGGAAGCATCATGGGCCGCGGGCGGCATTCTCGCGCCGCAAGTCGAAGCCGATAGCGCAGACGATTTCTTCAAACTTGCAACGGCGAGCCGCGATCTTTATCCGAACTTTGCAAAAACGTTGTGCAAAGAAACGGGCATCGATGTCGAGTTGGATCAAACCGGCACGCTATACGTCGCGTTCAGTGAAGACGAAGAAGCAGAACTCACGCAGCGATTCGAGTGGCAGCGGCGGTCGGGTTTGCGAGTCGAGTGGTTGAACGGCGCGGATCTTCGCCGTCTCGAACCCAATATTTCGAGCGAAGTGCGATGCGCGCTTCGCTTTCCTGATGACTGGCAGGTCGAGAACCGTAAACTCATTCAAGCGCTAATTGCGTCAAACGAAACGCTGGGCGTGACTCTATTATCGAATTGCGAAGTTACATCGCTTCGCGCTGATGGTGATCGCCTTGTCGGCGTGGAAACCGCAAACGGGCCGATCGCCGCACGTATCGTTGTTGTTTGTGCCGGCGCATGGACATCATCTCTTACGTCGACATCTGCTCCGATTGAGATTGAACCTGTGCGCGGACAGATGCTTTGCTTCAAACCGGCGCAACCGATCGCGCATCACGTCATCTATAGCAAACGCGGCTACGTAATACCGCGCCGCGACGGGCGCGTGTTGGCCGGTTCAACCAGCGAACATGTCGGATTCGACAAACACGTCACGGACGAAGGCGTCAGCTCGATCAAATCCATGGGTTTCGAAATTGCCCCAACCTTAGACGGCGCGCCACTAGTCGATTCGTGGGCAGGCTTGCGTCCGCGGGCGCTGGATGACTTACCCGTACTGGGACCACACGCAGAGATCCAGGGTCTGTTCTACGCAACCGGTCACTTTCGCAATGGAATTCTGCTGGCGCCGATTACTGCGGAAGTCATTGCTAACTTGATCATTCACGACGCTTCTTCATATTTCCTCGAGGCATTCTCACCGAAACGGTTTTGTGTGGCTCACGCTTAATGCGACTTCGCATGCGAAAATCAATTTACAAATTACACACCTGGCTTGGTTTGATTGTCGCCCTCCCGGTGCTGGCGTGGGCCTCGAGCGGATTGTTATATGCCTGGCCCAATGCAGTTGAAGGCGGGAAGATTGAGACCATCGATGCAACGCGAATCAAGGTCTCGCCGTCAGACGCAATGGCTCGCGCGAATGAATTCACGAGCAGGAAACTGCCGACAACGGCCCTGACACTTTTGATGCGCGGTGGTCGCCCGGTTTATCAAGCTATCGGAGGCATGGGTGCTGATTCGCTGTTGATCGATGCTGAGACCGGCACGGTAATCAAAACGCCGGCGGCGAGCGTCCTCACAGCTTTTTTTCGGCAGGCGCACTTCTATTTTTTTGCCGGGACGTGGCAGGTACCACTTTTGATCGCGCTCGCAGCGCTTGCGTCCGCTTCGGCGCTTTCGGGCCTTTATTTGAATTTGACGCTGTGGTCTGGGAAACTGTTTCGGCGAAGAGTCAGGTAATGCAACTTTCGATTTTCAACATTCTGATCGCATTTATCGGGGGTCTTCTTTCGTTTCTGTCGCCATGCGTGCTGCCGCTCGTGCCGGGCTACATCTCGCTGATGTCGGGTGTCAGCATTGAGCACATAAACCAAGGCGTCGCGGGCGCACGGCGCGCGGTGATCGCGAACTCGCTGGCGTTCAATGCCGGACTCTCGGTTATCTTTCTTGCATTGGGCACTACGGCAGGGTTGGTTGGCGCGGCAATCATCAACAACGTCTGGGTGAGAGTCATCGGTGGACTCGTCATTATCATCTTCGGCCTTCATCTGATCGGTTTGTTGAAAATCAAATATCTCTATAAAGACACTCGTCAGTTTAATAACGATGAGTCGCGCGGTATCTGGGGTTCGTTGACGTTGGGCATTGCTTTCGCCGCCGGTTGGACGCCGTGCATTGGTCCAATTCTCGGTGGCATCATCGGACTTGCGGCAACCAGCGGAGGCTGGAAAGGCGGCCTGGTTCTCTCCGCGTTCTACTCAGCTGGGTTGGCGGTTCCTTTTCTCGTCACGGGCCTGGGCATCAATCAGTTTCTCAGCTTCTACGCAAAGTTTCGTCGTCACCTGCACAAAGTCGAAGTGGTTTCCGGCATCATCCTGATTCTGATCGGAATCCTGGTGATGAGTAATCGTGTCACGATGCTTTCCAGTTCGTGGCTTGCAAGCGTGCTGCCGAACCTCGAGGGGAAATTACATTTACGTGGCAACACGCCGCAACCGGCAGCACCGGTAAACGGAATTTTTGCGCTCGCGCCCGATGTACAGTTCACTAAGCTCGACGGGAACAAACTGCGCATTAAAGATCTGCGCGGCCGCGTGGTGTTGCTCAACTTTTGGGCCACGTGGTGCATCCCGTGCCGGAACGAGATTCCTTCTTTGAGCGCGATGCAAAAGGATCTCGACGCGCGCGGGTTGAGTATCATCGGCGTGTCTTACGATGACACAGCAGACCTCGTGACGGACTTTCAGAAAGAGATTCCCCAGAGCTACGAAATCGTTTTAGGCGGGCGGGATGTCGGTTCGCAACTTCCTGCGTCGCCCTTGCCGACGAGTTATTTAATCGATCGACAGGGTCGGATTCGCGAAAAAATGATCGGCGAGCGAACTCGCGAAGCGTTTGAAGCGTCGATCAAACCGCTGCTTGACGAACCAGGCACGGCGCAAGCATCGAGATAAACGGAGCCAGCAATGAAAAAGATCCTATTCAGCCTCGCTGTATTTGTCGTCATTTTCTCCGCCGGTGTCAGCGCGCAGGATGGCCATGAGTACGCGCCCATCGAGGAAAAGACGGTTAATTACAAGAACTGGACCCTGAACAACGCCGTCACTAATCAACCGGCCTCGCTGCGTTCATTGATGGCCGGAAAAAAGCTAGTGATGGTGCTTTACTTCGCGCCCTGGTGCCCGAATTGGAGAAACGAAGCGCCAGTAGCAGCGCGGCTGTACGATAAATACAAGTCCCAAGGCTTCGAGATTATTGGCGTGAGTGAGTACGGCCCGAGCGCCGATACGCGTGCGTTCTTCGCGCCGAATGGAGCGCCTTATCCAGTGGTCGTTGAATCGGAGTCGCGCGAAGACCGCGAAAAGACTGCGCACTTTGGCTATCGGCAACTCACCGGCGATACGCGCAAGTGGGGTTCGCCGTGGAATATTTTTCTCGATCCCGCGAAGTGCAACTCGACCGGCGATCTGCTTACGGAAAAGGCCTTCGTGGTAAATGGTGAATTGGTCGAGGCCGACGCCGACAAGTTCATTCATGATCGCCTGGCCGCTAACGCCGTAATCACTCCGTGCAAGCAATAGGCAGGGTTCAGAGTTCAAACTTTAGTTTGCTTTTAAGATATACAAGCTAAAGCTTGAACTCTGAACACGAATCCACTTTTTCCTTCAAAGTTCCTGAGGAATCGGCGGGGCAGCGCCTCGATGCGTTCCTCGCCACACACATCGAATCCTGGAGTCGTTCGCGACTGCAACGGTTAATCGATGACGGCGATGTCGTCGTCAATGGTCGCGCGGCAAAACCTTCGTACAAACTACGCGCGCACGATCAGGTTGACGCGGAACTTACTGCGTTGCCGCTCGCCAGCTTTGCGCCCGAAGACATCCCGATCGAAATCGTTTACGAAGATGACGATCTAGTGGTCGTTAACAAACCCGCCGGCATGATTGTGCATCCGGCCGCGGGCGTTGCTGCGGGAACGCTTGCGAATGCGCTGGCATTTCATTTTCAGAAACTGTCGAGTGGCAGCGGTGCGGTTCGCCCCGGGATTTTGCATCGTCTCGATAAAGATACGTCGGGATTGCTCGTCGTCGCGAAAAACGAGAGCGTACACGATGATCTCGCTTCTCAATTTCGCGACCGAGAAGTCTTCAAGTCTTATGTCGCACTGGTGCATGGGCAACTCGAAAAAGAGCGCGGTGAAATCGATCAGCCGATCGCGCGCGACCCACGGCATCGTACACGGATGGCGGTCCTGCGCGGCGGACGCCCGGCCTTGAGTCTGTACCGCGTCCGGCAAAGGTTCGATCGCTTCACCCTGCTGGAGGT
>JBKPPE010000430.1:0-4465 GCA_046733375.1 Acidobacteriota bacterium
GTGCCAGCTCTATTTGAATTGTTTCAATGTCGCGCCTGGGGTCGATCGTATTATCGACGTGCACGACGGCTTCATTTTCGAAACAACGCACCACCTGAATCGTGGTGTCGGTTTCGCGGATGGCGTGGAGGAATTGATTCCCCATTCCTTCGCCCTGCGACGAGCCACGCACCAATCCCGCAATGTCCACAAATTCGACGCTGGCCGGAACGATGACCTCGGTCTTTACCAGCTTGGCGAGTGGCGCCAGTCGTTCATCCGGCACGGCGACCACGCCGACGTTTGGTTTGCTGGTTGAAAAAGCGTAGTTCGCAATTAGGGCGGACGATTGAGCCGTTACCGCATTGAATAGTGTGGTTTTTCCGCTGTTAGGTAAGCCGACAAATCCTGCGCGAAGCATTGGTAAACGATACCATGATTTCTAAATCATGTTGTCCGTGAGGATATAAAAAAGCCCGGGCAAGTCTGCAACTTCACCGGGCTTCGGAAAACTTGGAAGTGAGACGGCGCTATCGAATCTTCTGAATCGTGATCGTGATAGTTGGATCGCTGCCTGCTGTACGACTGTACGAGACCCAATAACCGGCTTTCGGATAATCGACTCGTTTGAAAATGGAGCCATCAGCTTTAGCTTCGGCCTCCGCTCCAAGGACTTCTTTACTCGATGGCACCCCGCTCGCCCCCGACATGAAGTCAATGGAAATCGCGGTTACTGCGCCGGTCTTGTCGTAGTATACCTGGACGGCTTCGTTATCGTTGAAGACGTAGAAGTCTTGCTCAGCACTCTTGTCGCGCGGCGTGCCGAGTTTCTTCCGCGCTTCGTCCGCGGCCATGCCGATGCGAACTCCGCGAAATTCGTGGAACGTTGGCTGGCCATCTTCCGGCGTACTATTAGTTAGCGAACCCTTTGAACGCTGCGCTTGAGTTGACGTTGCCGCGATTAGCGCGAACGCCGCTACGCAGCCGCAAAAAACCAGCAGAGCTCGACAATTTGAAAAGAGCTTGAGGTTAAAGCGAAACATCTGAGATCCTCCTTACGCTCCGCTGCCGCGTTCCGGTACGCGGCGGAAATGATGGTCACGCGGTAGGTGTCAAAAAAAGCGTGACCTTTGCGCAGACAATATGCCAAGCTGGAAATGCAGTCAACTGGTTTTCGTACGGCCGCTCGCTTCGGAACGGCACTGCCTGAACAAATTATTCAGCTTAGAAGGCTGGTGGCTTACCCCGCTGCTGCTTAACTACCTGAGCAAAACGAGAGAGGAGTTCTTTCCATGAAAAATAAGACGCTGACACTAGTGTTCATAGCGATCGTTACTGTGACGCTGACTGCTGCGTGCACACCGACGCAGAACGCCAACACCGGCACGAACCAAAACATGGCGACCCCCGAGCCGACGCCCGACAAAGCCGCCATCGTGACTGAAATAACCAGGATCGAAAATGATTGGCCGCGCATAATCAAAGACCGCGATGCTGCAGCGATTCGAAAAATTGAAGCTGATGATGCGGTGATTGTTTACCCCGATGGCTCGTTGGGCGGTAAGGAACAGGACATCAAAGACATGGAAGCCGGCAACCTGAGCTACGAGAGCTGGGATATTTCCGAATTGAATGTGAAAGTGCTCGATGCTGATAGTGCGGTCGCGACCCTCCGCCTTGACGTAAAAAATGGCAAGTACAAACTGCCAAACGGCAAAGAGCAGAACATCAGCGGCACATATCGTTCGATCGACACGTTCGCGCGTCGCAATGGTCAGTGGCAAATCGTGGCCTCGGCTACCACACCAGTTCAGGCGCCAGCGGCGGCTGCTTCGCCCATGCCAAGCGCGAGCGTTTCCGCACCGACACCGAAATCGTCGCCTGTGGCAAGACCAACGCGGAAAGTGCCGCCACCACCTCCAGCGAATCAGTGATCCGTCGCCAAATGATTTGACGGCACGCACGTTTTGGTATAGAAGCTTTCGCGCACTCTTTCCAAAAAATAAGGAGGAACAGCGATGAAGAAACTTCTCGTGTTCGTGTGTTTTCTCGTGCTAATCGCGGCATGTACGCCGGTGGCCAATGAAAACACTGCGAATACCAACAAAGCTACTGAAACCAAGACAATGGCTCCGCCGTCCGAAGCCGACATGATCGCAAAAGAGAAAGCCGCGTGGGATGCCTTCCGGCGCAAGGACGCCGACGGCTTTAAGAAGATGCTGGCGCCCGATTATATCGAGGTGCTCGATAGCGGCACGATGACCACCGAAACTGCGATTTCCGGAATGAAAGACTTCGAAATCTCGGATGTGACGTTTGCCGACTGGAAGATGACAACGATCGACAAGGACGCCGCGTTACTCACCTACACGGTAAAAGTTAAAGGCGCTTACAAAGGCAACGCCCTTCCGGAAGGTCCTTACCGCGAAGCATCTGCCTACGTGAATCGTAACGGCGAGTGGCTGGCGATTTACTACCAGGAGACGCTTGCGCGTCCACCGATGGCAATGCCTTCGCCATCGCCAGGAAAGGAAGGTACGAAACCAGCCGCAACTCCCGGCACAAAACCGGGCGAGACTGGCCCTGACGCCGAGGCGAACGAAAAACTCGTTTGGGATTCATTTAGAGCGAAGAACTATGATGCCTTTGCCTCGTATCTCGCGGACAACTTTACGGAAGTCGAAGATGATGGCGTCTATGACAAAGCAGCTTCAGTCAAAAGTGTGCAAGGCTTCGATGCCTCCAAAACCGAACTCACTGAGTGGAAGACGGTAAAGTTCGACGACGACGCCTCGCTTGTAACCTACAAAGTGAAAATTCCCGGAATGAAGCCCCCTATGCCCGATACTGGTTACCATTCCACGATCTGGATCAAGCGCGACAACAAGTGGGTGGCACTTTTCCACATGGGAACTCCAGCCGGCACAGCTACTGGCGCACCATCAGCATCTCCGAGGGTTTCGCCGAAGGCATCGACGACGGTTTCGCCGAAAGCGGCACCAACAAAGAAACCGTAAGTCGGAAAAACTTGAGGGCGAGACGGTTATGTCTCGCCCTCGAATTCTGTTCATTGGCCAAAAGGGTCAGGACCAAATGCCCGGAATCGTGCTCGCGCATGACGGGCATTTTCCATTCGTGGTGACATTCATCTGTTGGATCAAATAGCCGTAACGCTCGACGAGTAGCGCATCGCAAGCCGGACAATACGTGTTCTCCCAGCGGCCCACTCGCCCCGGTAGATTCCCCGCGTAGATGTAACGTAAACCAGCTTCGCGCCCGATTTCACACGCGCGAATCAATTGCTCGGCAGTGGTGTTCGCGTTCTCCTGCATGTGATAGTCCTGATGAAACGCCGTTACATGCCAGGGAATGTCCGGCGAGACTGCCGCGATGAAATCCGCCGCGCGCCGCAATTCATCTTCCGAATCGTTGAAGCCGGGAATCACGAGCGTCACAATCTCTTCCCAGAAACCACGCTCGTGCACCATCTTCACCGTGTCGAGAATGTTGTCTACGACGCCACCAAGCTGCCGATAATTTTTGTCGCTCATCGACTTCAGATCGATTTTGTAGCAGTCAGTCCATGGCCGCAGGTAATCAAGGACTTGCGGCGTTGCATTTCCATTTGAAATGAACGCTGTGCGAAAACCCTCTGGGCGCGCCTTCTTGAAAACTTCTACCGCCCATTCCGCAGTGATGAGCGGCTCGTTGTAGCTCGATCCCACCATCGAAGCCCCATAAGCTTTAGCCATCGCCACCAAACGATCAGCGCTAACCACATTCGGAGGAGACACCGCTGCGTCATCGCGCAGCGCCTGTGACGTCAGCCAGTTCTGGCAATACGCGCAATGCAGATCGCAACCGAGCATGCCAAACGTCAACGTGTCAGAGCCGGGCAACATGTGAAAGAAGGGTTTCTTCTCGGTCGGATCACACGCCAGTGCGGCGACGTAATTGGCCGGCACTCGAAGATGGCCGCCTTCGTTGAAACGGACTTTGCAAATACCGCGCTTGCCTTCCTTGATCAAACAACGATGGCCGCACGCGTAACACTTAAGGGCATTCTTTTCGAGGTGCTCGGTTAATTCCGGCGCGCCCTCGGCGGTCATCTCGTCCAAAACTTCGGCGAGGGAAGCTGCTGTGGGTGTTAGTGGCATTGCTCTTTCGTGGAAATTCCGATCAGGAATTATACTCGTAGTGCTTTGTACTTTGTACTTGGTTGTCTATTCCTGAGGATGTGGCGCCCAACCTGATGCACACATCAAAGTGCAAAGCACAAAGTACTAAGGACAGTTTTCAAATGATCATCGAACAAATCACCGTCACCGCTTTTGAGCAACACACGCGTGTCGTCGGTTGTGAAAAAACGAAGCGGGCAATCTGCATCGATCCGGGCGACGATTCTGACGCGATTGTCGAGGCAATCGACGAACACGGTTTTGAATTGCAGGCGATCGCGTGCACGCATGCGCACATGGATCACGTC
>JBKPPE010000431.1:0-6713 GCA_046733375.1 Acidobacteriota bacterium
GGCGTCAGCTATGACTGGTCGCGCGAAATTGCCGCACACCGCCCGGAGTACTACAAATGGGACCAGTGGTTTTTTCTGAAGATGCTGGAGATGGGGCTGGCGTACAAACGTACTTCCGCCGTCAACTGGTGTCCGAAAGAAGAGACTGTTTTGTCCAACGAGCAGTCGTCCGGAGGGATCTGCTGGCGCTGTGGCACGCAGGTTACGAAGAAAGAGATCGAACAGTGGTACCTGCGCATCACGAAATACGCGGAACAACTTGTCGCGGATATCAAAGAGATTGAGAGTGGTTGGCCAGAAAAGGTCATCAAGCGACAACGCGACTGGGTTGGCCGCAGCGAAGGCGCTTACATCGATTTCAAAGTCAAGGATTCCGACGAAAAGATTCGTGTGTTCACAACACGCATTGACACGATCTATGGCGCGACAGCGGTTGTCGTCGCCGCCGTGCATCCGATTCTGCCGGAGCTTTTGGAGGCCTCGGCCTTGAAAGATCAAGCGATGACCTTTGCTGAGCAAGTGAAAGCTTCGCGCGCGATCAAGACTGAAGACCAGAGCGAAGAAGAAGAGAAGCTCGGCATGAACACCGGCCGGTTGGCGATCAATCCTTTTAACGGCGAGTTTCTGCCGATTTGGGTGGCGAATTACGTGCTGATGGACTACGGCGCGGGCGCGGTGATGAGTGTGCCGGCGCACGACGAACGCGATTTCGAGTTTGCGCAGAAATACACTTTGCCGATTCGGCAAGTGATTGCGTCGGTCGTTCATGGACAACAGAGCGAACCTGCGGACCAGGCGCCGGGCGGGGATCAATCGATGGAAATGAAAGACGCTTTCACCGAATACGGTGTTTTGGTGAATAGCGGTGAATGGAGCGGCCAGCTCTCGCAAGAGGCGATTCGGGAGATGGCGCAGCACGCCGAGAAAAAGGGTTTCGGCGGCGGCGCGGTCACCTATCGCATTCGCGATTGGGGGATCTCACGCCAAAGATTCTGGGGCGCGCCGATTCCCGTTGTGTACTGTCCGAAATGTGGAATGGTTCCGGTGCCGGAAAAGGATTTGCCGGTGATGTTGCCGGACAAAGCTGAGTTCACCGGCACCGGCGAATCGCCTTTGAAAACCGTTCCTGAATTTGTGAATACGACGTGTCCGAAGTGTGGTGAGGCGGCGACGCGCGAGACAGACACAATGGACACGTTTGTCGATTCGTCGTGGTATTTCTTCCGCTACTGCGATCCGCGCAACGAAGCGAAGCCATTCGATCCAAAGATCGCCGCGTACTGGACGCCGGTCGATCAATACATCGGCGGCGACTCGCACGCGGTGATGCACCTGATCTACACGCGCTTCTGGACAAAGGTGATGCGCGATTTGGGTTTGGTGAAATTCAGCGAGCCGGTGAAGCGTCTGCTGACGCAGGGCATGGTGACCAATAAGGTCGAAGGCACGAATGAATACAAAGCCATGTCCAAATCGCTCGGCAACGGAGTCGATCCTGACGAGATGATCGAAGCATTTGGCGCTGATGCGACGCGCCTGTTTGTGCTGTTCGCAGCGCCCGTTGAGAACGAACTGCGCTGGTCGGAAACCGGAATTGAAGGTGCGGTGCGTTTCCTGCGACGCGTCTGGACGATGGTTTACAAGTGGCGTGGGTACGCACGCCTCCGGCGTGCTGAAGACGAGCAGTCCGGAGGAGTGCATACCCAGGACTTCACCGACGCCGCACGTGCATTGCGTCGAAAAACGCATCAGACAATCGCTCGTGTAACGGATGATTTCGATAAGCTCGACCTGAACACGAACGTCGCGGCATTGATGGAGCTGTCAAACGCGCTCGGCGAATTCGAGTCTGCGATTGCCTCCCCCTCTCCGCAAGCGGACAGCAGGCAAGGGGGAGAGGTGGCGGCGAGCACACACCCCAGCCCCAACCCCTCCCCGCAGACGGGGAGGGGCGGCAGCGTTCCTTCGCTGTCCGACTCTAATCTGTTCGCGGTCCGTGAAGCCATTGAAGCGCTGGTCATCATGCTGGCGCCCTTCTCGCCGCATGTTGCGGAAGAGATGTGGGAAGCGCTTGGCCATGAGGGCGGACTGCTGAAGTCTGCTCAATGGCCAACTGCCGATCCCGGCCTGGCAAAGAAAGAAGAATTGGAGATTCCGGTTCAGGTCAACGGCAAACTGCGCTCGCGGGTAATTGTCTCGCCCGACATCTCAGAAGCCGATCTGCGGGAAGTGGCGCTGTCTGACGCCAAAATACAGAGCTTTATCGATGGTCAGAAGGTCGTGAAGGTGATCGTCGTCCCGCAAAGGCTGGTGAATGTGGTCGTCAAGTAACTTCTTGCTTGGGGCCGTCGCAAACCGTTAAAATCTTCGGCGAACCCAGACTCGCCCGGAGTCGTTATGTGCTGTAAACCGAACCCTGAATGAAAGAGTGTCAAACCTGTCGCGCCTGCTTTCCCGACGAAATTGCGTTTTGTCCTGATGACGGGGCGGCCACGACTCCGTCCATCGCGGGCGAGCCGATTCTCGACGGTCGCTACCACCTCGAGCGTCGGCTGGGCCAGGGCGGCATGGGTATCGTGTATAAGGCGCGCCACATCTTTCTCAAGACGCAACACGCGATCAAGATCATCCTTCCCGATCTCGTCGGTAATGATCCCAATTTAGTCACCAGGTTTCGTCAGGAAGCGTTAGCGGCGGCCGCGATTCGCCACCAAAACATCATCGCGGTCACTGACTTTGGCGTGGTGCGTGGGACCATGCCTTTTCTGGTGATGGAATTCGTGCAGGGACAATCGCTGCAGGAAATACTCGCGGAAGAAGGCGCGATTGGACCAGTGCGAGCGTTTGAATTGATGCAACCAATCTGCGCCGGTATTGCTGCGGCCCATCGACAAGGAATTGTGCATCGTGATTTGAAGCCGCTGAACGTCATGATTCAAGCGGGCATGCCGATCGCCGAAGGCACAAAGATTTTGGATTTTGGTCTCGCCAAAATTAAGTCAGGTGAGCTGCTCGGTTCCTTCATCGCGGCGCAGACTACTGGTTTGATGGGCTCGCCGTTTTACATGGCGCCGGAGCAGTGGTCGGACGAGCCGCCTGATTCCCGCGCCGACATCTACAGTATCGGGGTGATGTTGTTTCAGATGCTCGCGGGTGACGTGCCGTTCAAAGCTAATGCGATTCCCGCGATTATGAAAAAGCACCTGACGGAAGAGGTGCCGACGTTTTCTTCGCGTGGTGTTTCTGTGCCGCCGCAAATCGAAGCGGTAGTTCGTCACGCGCTCGAAAAAGAGCCGCAGTTCCGGACGGCTTCAGCCGAAGAGTTTTTGAAAGAGCTGCGAGATGCAATGGAGGCCGCGAGCGCCGTGCTGAAGACCACCGGCGATGCGCAGGCCGATCCATTCAAGACGATTTCTACGGCTCCGCCGCCACAACCAACGCGCGCGCCAAGTTACGTGCGCCCCACTTCTGAATTAGTCGCGGCCGCCATCAGCAGTTCGTCGCTGCATGACGAGGCGGAGAAGTTGCGACTGGCGCGTGAAGAGTTGCGGCGCGAAGAAGAAAACAGACGTCTGGCGGAGCAGGAAGCGGCACGCCAGCGCCTGCAGGAGGAGCAGCGGCGCGAAACGGAACGTCAACAGCAACTCAAGGCGCAACAGGAGAAGGAAAAGCAGGAAGCCGAGAAGCTCGCGGCCGAAGAGAAGCATAAAGCCGAAGAACAGCGGAAAGCGGAAGAGCAGCAGCGACAGTTAAGACTTGCCGAAGAAGAGAAGCGCAAAGCTGAAGAACAACGGAAACAAGACGAGGAGCGGTTACGCGAAGAGGCGCAACAGGCGCGACTGCAAGAAGCGCGCGAAGAAGCGCGCCGCGAAGAAGCGGCGCGGAATGAGAAGGCGCGTCGCGAAGAGCAGCAACGCCGCGACGAACAAGCGCGTCGCGATGAAGAACAACGCCGCGGAGAAGAGCAGAAACGGATTGAAGAGCTCGTCGCACAACGAACGAAGGCGATCGAAGAGAAGCTGACTGAGCTTAATTCCAGCCTGCCGGGGAGCTCAACGGCAGTTATCGATCCGGAAGCTACCCACATACCATCGCCCGCGACGCAAGCACGGCCGGTGGGGGCGACGACGATGACTGAAAACAGTTATCCAAGTCTGATCGGCCAGCCGCCGGTAACTTCAAAGAAGAATTTGCTGCCCTATGCGATCGCTGCGCTGATTGTCATCTTACTGGTTGGCGGCGGAATCGGAGCCTGGGTTTTTTGGCCACGCACAACGCCCACCCCGGCTGGCCCGAGCAAACTCCCTCCGGAAAAACCGAACGAACCACCACCGAATCGTGTGACGTTCACGCCAGAGTTCATCAACATTCCCGGCGGCACATTTCAAATGGGTCGCAACGGAGCAACTGTGGCTGAATTGCCCGTGCACAGTGTGACGGTAAAGCCCTTCGTCATCGACAAGACGGAAGTCACTAATTACGAGTACGCAGAATTTGTTCAAGCGACCGGGCACGAAGCTCCTTCGCACTGGGTCGGCAACAAGCCAATTCAGGGACAAGAGTTACTGCCCGTGACGTTCGTTTCTTATCACGACGCCGTCGCCTTCGCGGATTGGCGGTCGAAACGCGATGGAGTTAAGTGGCGACTCCCGAGCGAAGAAGAGTGGGAATACGCAGCACGCGGCGGCGATCGGGACAACATTTATCCGTGGGGCAACAACTGGTCGGACGAAAACGCGGTCACCAAGAGTTCCGGCGCGACGATGCCAAAGCAAGTCGGTTCTGCGCCGACCGACAAGACGCGCTGGGGCGCCCTCGACATGATGGGCAACGTCTACGAGTGGACTTCGACGAAAGCCAACTATTATCCCGGCAGCGCGAGACAAATTGAAGGTGAACAGAAGAACTGGTACGTCGTCCGTGGCGCTTCGTTTAGCACGGCAATGGATCCAAAACCGATTTCGGCGACGCGTCGCGACTGGTTTAACGAGAACACGAAAGTTAGCGTTCTCGGGTTTCGCCTTGTGCGCCCCGGATGATAACGCGTCGATGCGCTGGAACTTGAGACTCGCTAACTCACCGAGTATCATCCACCCGCAAACAACCAGAGACTCTGAGTCTTTTGAAATCATGAACAGATCTTCTAATCAACACCGGATCGGGATGAGCATCTTGCGTGCGACGATAGTCGTGGCGGCCCTGACGCTCGTTGTGACAGCGGCTTTTGCGCAGGAAACAGGAGGCGAGCTGGGTGGCGGCGCGGGCATCTTTCGGCCCAAGAATCCTACGGCGAAACGCAGTGGTGGACCGCCAAAGCCGGTTCGGCCGCGCATGAACCCGGCAGAAATCGAAGCGAGTTTTCAGGACGCGCTTGCTGACGGGAATGACGCACGCGACGACCGCAAGTTTGCGGCGGCGGAAGCGGCATATCGTCGGGCCCTCACCGTGAAGCCGCACGACGCGCGCGCCGAGTATGCAATCGGGAACGTCTTCGTCGATCAGCAAAGATGGGACGACGCGGAAACTTCCTATCGCGCGGCATACGCAACCGCGCCGAATGATCCAGACATTCTGGTAGCGTTAAGTTTTGCGCTGGTGCAACCCCGCACCGGCGCCGCGAACGCGAAACGTTTCGCTGACGCCGAGTACTTTGCAAAGCGCGCCACGCAGTTAGCTCCAACTAATGCGATTGCGTGGGATCGGCTCGGCGTGGCCCTGACGGCGCGTGGAATTTACAACAGCGATGCTGAAACTGCGTTTCGCCACGCGACTGAACTGGACCCAAACTTCGTGGTCGCCCGCATTCATCTCGCCAATGTGTTGTGGCGCATGAACAAATCGGATGAAGCCGCGGCGCTTTATCGCTCAGCTGCGGCGGACGCGAAGGATGCGCCGACTTTAGTGTTAATTGCCGATGCGGTGCAGGCCGCGCAAAGGTGGAACGAATCCGAACCGCTCTTGCGGCGCGCGCTCGAAATGGATCCGCGCAATCCCGGAGCGCTCTTTCTGATGGGGCGCTACTATTCCGTCAATCAGAAATATTCAGACGCCGCCAACGTTTTGAAACAGGCCGCGGAAGTAAATCCAAAGAGCTTCATCGTTCGCACCGTGTTGGGACGCGCTTATCTCGGCGCCGGCGCGTACGACGATGCATTCCGCACTTACGAGCAGGCCGCAACGCTCGCGTCGGACGCAGATCGCAAATCGCTGGCGGGCCAATTCGGATTTATGGGAGTTGGCGACGGCTACATGACGACGGGACGCGCGCGCGATGCGCTACGCGCTTATCAGAAGGGTTTGGAAATCGATCCGACAAACGCTGATCTGCCTGCGAAACTCGCCGCGGCACGTGCCAAGGCCTAGCAAGCGCGCTCGCAAAACTCAAGCTTATCAGAGACAACACAAATGAAACGTTGCCCCAAATGTAATCGGACCTATTCGACCGACACGCAAAAATTCTGCACGCACGATGGCGGACTGTTGTTCTTAATTGAGGACGACCTCGACAAAACTGTTCAGTTCGATTCGTCGAAAGTTCGCGATGCGGTTCAGAAACCAACGACGCGAGACCTGGGTGCACAGACGCCTGCCTTCGATCCCGAAGCCACCGTCGTGTCGCAGCGACCCTCCGCAAGCGCTGCGGAACCCATTCGCGCGCGTGATACCGGCAGTCTCGCGCCACCGCAGCCGACGCAACACGCGATCACTCTGCC
>JBKPPE010000432.1:0-8341 GCA_046733375.1 Acidobacteriota bacterium
TTTCCGGCTGGCGGAAGAATCGCAAGGACCCGCTCATTACCCGCAAGATTCCATCGCAGATCGCGAATTGGCTGATTTCGAAAATCGGCGGAGTACCGCTGCACGATTATGGCTGCTCGCTAAAAGCCTATCGCCGCGAATCGCTCGCCGACGTGCAGTTGTACGGCGAGATGCATCGGTTCATTCCGATTTACGCGTCCTGGTCAGGCGCGCGCGTCACCGAAATTCCAGTCGAGCATCATCCGCGCACCATGGGCAAATCGAAGTACGGATTGTCTCGCACGATCAAAGTCATCTTCGACTTGATGACGATCAAGTTCATGGCGTCCTATCAAACGAAGCCGCTCTATGTTTTTGGCTGGGCGGGACTGCTGACATTCGCCGTATCGCTGATCTGCGCCTTATTCGCATTTCTGATGAAGTTCGCCAGTTGGCCGCATCATGCCGACTTCATTCAAACGCCTTTGCCGGTTTTGACGATGGTGCTGCTGGTGCTCGGCGTACAGTTTTTCTTGATGGGGCTTCTGGCAGAGATGCTCGTGCGCACCTACCACGAATCGCAGGCGAAACGAATTTATGCTGTGCGAGAGAGAATCGGATTTGCGGAACCGTAAATCGTGAATCGTAAATCGTAAATAGAAAAAGCGGTCCCTATTCACGATTCACGATTTACTATTCACTAGAATGTGCGGAATTACCGGATGGGCCAATCTTGATGCGCGTGCGCAGCCGCCTGAGGGTGCGGAAGAGTTGCTGCGCTCAATGTGCGATCGCATGACGCATCGTGGACCGGATTCGGAAGGCTATCTGGTCGACGATGGCGTCGCGCTCGGCATGCGGCGGTTGGCAATCATCGACCTCCTGACCGGAGAGCAACCTGTCTTCAACGAAGATCGAACGGTGGCGGTAGTTCTTAACGGCGAAATCTATAACTACCGCGAACTGCGTGACGACCTGGAAGCGCGCGGCCACACTTTCCGCAGCGCCTCAGACACCGAAGTCCTGCCTCATCTCTACGAAGAATACGGCCGGGACATGGTGCAGCACCTCAACGGCATGTTTGCCTTCGCGCTGTGGGACGACCAGCGACGGCGGCTTTTCATCGCGCGCGATCGTTTCGGCGAGAAGCCTTTGTATTGGGGCGTGTTCGATCGCACTCTGCTGTTTGCGTCTGAGCCGAAAGTGCTGTTGGCGCATCCTGCCGTGCGGCCGGATCTCGACCTCAACGCGCTGCGACAATACCTTTCGTTCGATTACGTGCCCGCGCCGCTGTCGATCTATGAAGGCATCAACAAATTGCCGGCGGCGCATCACCTGACGCTCGAAGACGGCCGCGTGGAGGTAAAACGTTACTGGCAACTCAGCTACAAACTGCGTGAGCCCGTGCCGCCCGTTTCTGAAGCCGCGTCGCAACTCCGCGATCTACTCGAAGATTCGGTGCGCATGCGGTTGGTGTCTGATGTGCCGCTCGGCGTGTTGCTCTCCGGCGGCATCGATTCGTCGATGGTGACGGCGCTGGCGGTGCGCGCTTCCTCAGAAACCGTCAAGACATTTTCGATTGCGTTTGCGGAAAGCTCCTTTGACGAGTCGCAGTACGCGCGCCGGGTCGCGCAATACCTCGGCACGGATCATCACGAAGAGCGATTCAGCGCGACCCTCGCCGCGAATCTGGTTGGGGAAATTGGCGCGTGGATGGACGAGCCCATGTCCGATCCGTCATTGGTGCCGACGTATCTGCTTTCGCGCTTCACGCGCAAGCATGTGACCGTCGCGCTTGGCGGCGATGGCGGCGACGAAATTTTCGCCGGTTATCCGATGTATTTCGGTCATCGCATGGCGCGCGCCTACGAAATGATTCCGCGTCGTTTGCGGACAGGATTGCTCGAGCCGCTGGTAAACGCGCTGCCGGTGAAAACCAAGAATCTCTCGTTTGATTATCGCGCGCGCCGGTTTGTCGTTGCCTCGCATTACGACGAAGTCGCGCGGCATCATGTGTGGTTTGGTTCGTTTACGCCGCAGGATCAGGATGGGCTGTTGACTGACCACGTAAAGCAGGCCAGCGATGCGGACATTTATCGCGACGCCCGGCGCATGTTCGCAGAGTGCGACTCAACGGATTTGACCGAATGCATGCAGAGCCTCGATACGCAGCTTTATCTCGCCGAGGACATCCTGACAAAAGTCGATCGCGCGAGCATGGCTGTGAGCCTGGAAGTGCGTGCGCCGTATCTCGATCCGCGTGTGGCTGAGTTCGCGGCGTCGTTGCCGTCGCGTTACAAACTGCACGGCTACACTTCGAAATACATTTTGAAAAAAGCCGCCAAGGACATGGTCCCTTCGTTCGTGTGGCGGCGCGGCAAGAAGGGATTTGGCGTGCCGTTTGCGAAATGGCTAAAGGCAGAGCTGCGTCCGTTGGCTCGTGATCTTTTGTCGCCTGAGCGCCTGCGTCGCGGCGGCCTGTTCAATCCCGAATACGTGGCAAAGCTGCAAGATGAACACGAGCGCGGCGTCGCCAATCATCGCAAGCTGCTCTGGACGCTGCTTTCGTTCGAGCTGTGGCGCGAAAGTTTTGTGGAGACGCCGCGACGGATTGAGACTTCTTTGACCGCACAATAGATTTGGAGTGCGCTTTGTTCCTCTCCCTCTGGGAGAGGGTCAGGGTGAGGGCATCGATATTGCCGATTGCCAATTTTCGATTTTTGATTGAAATGCCAAGCATAGACTGCATTTCAATTGGCTGGATTTGAATCGGCAATCGGCAATCAAAAAATCGGCAATAACACCACCCTCATCCCCAACCCTTCTCCCACAGGGAGAAGGGAAGAAGACAATCGATGCCCATCGATCTCATCACCGCGCACCGCGATCTCTGGGATTACTGTCGCTCACACGACTTCGCCGGCTACGATCCTTACGATGGCCTGAACAGTCGCGTGTTCCAGTCCACACCATTGCGAAGTTCGCCATTGCCACGACTCGCCTGGACGCAGTTTTTCAAACGGTCACCCGTAAATTTCCGAAAGCTTGCGGGCGTCCCGCGTATGCGTAATGCGAAAGCCATCGCGCTTTTCGCGCTGGCCGCTTTGGCGGATTTTCGGCGCACGCGAACTAAGGAAGCTGAAATCGAAGCGCGCGAGCTGCTTGACGATTTGATGGGTCTGAGCGTGAAGGGCTTCAAAGGCGCGTGCTGGGGCTACAACTTTGACTGGCAGTCGCGATCGTTTTTCGCGCCCAAGGGAACGCCGACGATTGTGCCGACAGCTTTCGCGGCGCGCGCGCTGTGCGAAGCGGCGGAAGTGATTGACGCGGCGGCTTATCTGCCGTACGCGCGGACAGTCTGTGATTTCATTCTCAACGATCTGAATCGAACCGAAGAGACGAGTGATGAGATTTGCTTCAGCTATTCACCGCTTGACCACACCCGAGTCTTCAACGCGAGTTTGATGGCGGCAGAGGTGTTGGGCACTGTCGGCGGAATGTTGCGAGAAGAGACTCTTTGCGACCTCGCGATGCGCGCGACGCGATATGTCATCCGGCGGCAACACGCCGAGGGGTCATGGGCCTACGGCGCTGATAGCCATCAAGCGTGGAGCGACAACTTTCACACATCTTTTATTCTGACGAGCTTGTCACGTTTGATTGACAGTTGCGGAGCGCGGGATGAACTCGAGCCGGCGCTCGCTCGCGGTTATGAATTTTGGAAAGAAAGGTTTTTTCTGAGCAACGGTTGGCCCAAATATTATCCAAATCAACTCTATCCCGCCGACGTCCACTCGGCCGCGGCCGCGGTTGTGACGCTGGTTGAAGTCCGCGGCGGGTTTCCAGCGACTCTGGATCTCGCCGAACTGATCGCGACGTGGACGATCGACAACCTGCGCAGCCCGTACCGGTATTTCTATTACCAGCGAAAACGGTTTTACACGAATCGAATCGAATATATGCGCTGGTCGCAGGCGTGGATGGCGTATGCGCTGGCGAGGCTCATCGAAGGAAAAAGGAAAAAGGAAAAAGGAAAAAATGAAGAGGACTCCCATGGCTAACACTCCAAGAGACATCAGAGAGCGAACTTTCGAGTTTGCGTTACGGATTATTAAGCTCTGTAACGAACTTAATAAGAGGCCAGGCATTTGCCGAGACATCAGCCGACAGTTGCTCAAGGCCGGAACCTCAGTGGGTGCAAATACCGAAGAAGCACAGGCAGCGCAAAGTAAACCGGATTTCATTAGTAAGAATTCGATAGCCTTAAAAGAGGCTCGCGAAACGCATTATTGGCTAAGGTTGCTCATTGCTGCCAAAGTGCTGCCTGAGAAACGACTGGCTGAGCTGCGAGATGAAGCGGAAGAAATAAAACGGATCCTTGGATCGATTGTTGTTTCTGCAAAGAGATCTCCACGCAGTCTTTAACGAATTTTTTGCCTTTTGCCTTTTACCTTTTGCCTTAATTGATGCGCATTTGGATCGATCTCGCCAACTCTCCCCACGTGCCGTTCTTTCGCGCGTTGATTCCTGAGTTCACCGCGCGAGGACATCAGGTGGAGATTTCGGCGCGCGACTATGCGCAGACAGTTGAGTTAGCGACGAAGGCCGGCATGCTGCCCCATGTCATCGGCGGACATGGCGGCGGCAAGTTAACCGGCAAAGCGGGCAATCTCGTCGGGCGCGCCGCGGCTTTGCGCAAATGGACGCGCGATCGCGGATTCGATCTCGCCGTCAGTCACAACTCGTACGCCCAAATTGCCGCGGCTGCGGCGCTCGGAATCAAAACCGTGACGCTGATGGACTATGAGCATCAGCCGGCGAATCATCTTGCATTTCGTTTGGCGACGCGCGTGATCGTGCCGCAAGCATTCCCGAATGCCGAACTAAGAAAGTATGGCGCGCCGCTGCGCAAAGTGAAGCGGTACACCGGACTGAAAGAGGATGTTTACCTTGCCGATTTCACAGCTGATCCGGCGTTTGCCGCAGAATTGCGGCAGCTTGGCGTGGCAAGCGAAGATGTGTTGATTGTGGCGCGACCGCCGGCGCATGAGGCGCTCTATCATCGATTCGAAAACGAGCTTTTCGACAAACTGCTCGCGCATCTGAATGCACAACCTCGCACGAAGATCATCTTGTTGCCGCGAACCAACATTCAGCGCGCTGAATACGAGAAACATCAGCTGTCGAACGTAATCATGCCGCGGGAAGCGCTCGATGGTGCTAACCTGATCGCGACTGCGGACCTGGTGGTGAGCGCCGGCGGCACGATGAACCGCGAAGCCGCCGCGCTCGGCGTGCCCGCGGCCAGCGTCTACGCGGGCAAGTGGGCGGCGATCGATGAGCAGTTGGCGCGCGAAGGTCGGTTGCAAAAATTGACGTCACCGGCCGACTTCGAATCTTTGCCGCTGCAAAAGAAATCTGGTAGAGAGCCACGCGCCAACCCGCACACGCGCGCTGAAGTCGCAAAATTGATCCTCGATGAGAGCTGAGGTCGCCAAATCGGTCACCACGCCTGAGGCCGTGCGGGTCGCCGCGCGCGCCCCGCGCTGGGTCGTGCCGCTCGTAAAGTTCGGCTTGGTGATCAGTGATGTGGCCCTGGCAATCGCTTCGTTCCTCCTGGCATTCAAACTGCGGCACGGTCAAGCTGTGTTCTACCGCGACGCGCAAGGCGCGCTCGCATGGACCGCAGGATTCTCGCCTTACGCAGTGCTTCTGCCACTCGTCATTCCGATCCGCTTGCTCCTGCTGCGTTATTACGACCTGTATCGGGTGCGCGGTGAATTTTCGTTTGTGGAAGATGTGGCCCGCGTTTTCAAAGCGACTGCGATTGGTTCGCTGCTGATCGTCGCCGTCGCGTTCATGTATCGCGGCGGCGTTGCCTACCGGACGTTTTCGTACTCGCGCGCGATATTTGTGCTCGATTTTGTGCTGGTGTTCGCCAGCATCGGTTTGCTGCGGATGATTGTGCGCACGGCGCAGATCACTATTCGGCGTCGCGGCGTGAACTTGATCCCAACGCTAATCGTCGGTCGGGGGCCGGAAGCTGCCTTATGCATTCGCGAGATGCGCGCGCGGCCGGAACTCGGATATCGCGTCATCGGGCTGGTCGAAAACGGCCATGTTGCGGGAAACGCGGCAACGTTTGAAGGCGTGCCGGTGGTCGCCGATTTGAATGCCTTACCGCAGGCGATTCGCGAGTCGGGCGCCAACGAAGTAATCATCTCTGATCCAAAAGTGCCGGGGGAAGTCTTATTCGACGTAATGATTCAGACAGGGCGGCGTCGCGGTGTCGAGTTTCGCATCGCGCCGACGCTGCTGAACTGCCTGCCGAGCAAAACAGAAATCGATCAAGTTGGATCGCTGCCGATGGTAACGCTGTTTCGCTCGCCACTGTCGAGCGCGGCACGCTTCGTGAAACGCTCGTCGGATCTCGTGGTCTCTCTGGTCGCGTTGATCCTGTTAGCACCCCTGTGGTTGTTGATTGCATTGCTGATCAAGCTCGATTCCCGCGGACCGATCTTTTACAAGCAGGAACGGGTAGGCATGGACGGCCGCGTTTTTCTCTTCTACAAATTTCGATCGATGCGCCCCGGCAGCGACGACGCGCGCCATCGCGAATTTCAGGAGAAGTACATCAAAGGCGAGCCCGACTCGAATCTGGGCGACTTAACGCGTCCTGCGTACAAGCTTCGTGCTGACGATCGAGTGACGCGGCTGGGAAAGGTTCTGCGCAAAACGAGCCTTGATGAGCTGCCGCAACTTTTTAATGTGTTGCGCGGCGACATGAGCGTAGTTGGGCCGCGGCCGCCGATTCCCTACGAAGTGGAGAGTTATGAGCTGTGGCACCGCAAGCGGCTCGACATGAAACCGGGCATCACCGGCTTGTGGCAAGTATCAGGTCGTAATCGGCTGACGTTTGACGAAATGGTGCGGATGGATTTGTACTACATCGAAAACTGGTCGCTCTTGCTGGATCTGAAAATTATTCTGCAGACGTTACCGGTGATGTGGAGAGCTGAAGATGCCTACTAGGTCTCAGGTGTCGGGTGCCGGGCTCAACCTATGAATGTCTCAAGGTCAGGAAGAGTGGCTTGCCACCGCTTTGAGATTTTTTGAGAGAGGCGGGGGCAAGCCCGCCTTCCTGACCCGGAGACATTTCTAGTTGCCTCCTCCTTCGAAGACAATTAATTGTGTTGATTCTTTTAGGGAGAAACTATGGAGTCAGACACCAAACGTGAAATGCTGCGGCACACAGTAGCGACACTTGCTTATCGCGGTGCGAAGGCCGTGCGCGATGCGCCTGATTCGTTCGCTTCGTTCAAAGCGTCGCCCACGACGCGGTCACCGGCGGAGATTTTGGCGCACATCGGCGACTTACTGGATTGGGCTTTGTCGATTGCACAAGGCAATGAGACGTGGCACAACTCGGAGCCACTCGTTTGGGACAAAGAGATTGCACGCTTTCATCAAGCACTCGCTGCTTTCGACGCGTACCTTGCGTCGGACGGCGAGTTGAAAGCCACTTGCGAGCGAATGTTTCAAGGACCAATCGCGGACGCGCTCACGCACGTGGGCCAGATCGCCATGCTGCGTCGCCTCGAAGGCTGTCCAATCAAAGGCGAAAACTATTCGCGGGCCAAGATCGAAGCGGGACACGTCGGAGCCGATCAAGAAACACCCAAGCGAGAGTTTGACTAACGCAAAAGAGGGACATGTTTGAGGTGGCACGTGCATCTTGCGTGGTTTCACGGGCGGGAGGCCCGTGCCACCTTCAAACTGCACAACCCGCATCGGGATTGCTCGATTTCCTCTTCGGCGTTAGCATCACAAACCGTCAGCCAGGAATTTGGATTCCTAAACAGCAAACTGCGTGGTAGGAGGTTCTCATGCGATCGATGAATCGAATGGTGCTCATCGGAGGCGTAATCTGTTCGCTCATGAGTGTGACTATGGGACAAGAAGGTGAGTCCGACGCCGCTGCGGCGAACAGAACAATGAGACCGGTCGTGCGTGGTCGGCATTTCGCCGCCGCGGCGATGAAAGCTGAGGCGACACGCGCCGCCGAGCGGATTCTCGAGAAAGGCGGCAACGCCTTTGACGCGATCGTCGCCGGCCAGGCGGTGCTGGGAATCGTCGACCCGGCGATGAACGGCGTCGGATCCGATACGACGCTGCTTGTCTATGACGCGAAG
Source organism: Acidobacteriota bacterium (assembly GCA_046733375.1). GTDB lineage: Bacteria > Acidobacteriota > Blastocatellia > Pyrinomonadales > Pyrinomonadaceae > UBA11740. The sequence goes on from JBKPPE010000432.1 coordinate 8,172, forward strand.
ACAAAGAAGGTCTATTCAATTAACGCAGAAGGCACGGCGCCGAAACTGGCGACGATCGAATGGTACAAAGAACATAACGGCGGCAAGCTGCCAGTGAATGATTCACTGCTGTCAGCAACTGTTCCCGGTGATGTCGATGCCTGGTACATCCTGCTTGATCGGTGGGGCAC